>JXSN01000085.1 GCA_001276605.1 Achromatium sp. WMS2 | reverse complement strand
TCGCAATGCCCGTATTCAACGTAATCACGTTGGTTGCGCCTTTTTGGTATGGGTTCGGCTTAAACATTTTGCGGTTCAGACAGGTAAAACGGTTTATAAGCTCAAACACGGTCTCTTGGATGATTATCTTGTTCAGCAGCTCAGAAATCCGTCACTTAAAATGGCTTTTGCGTAAGTCCTATGTTTAACAAAAAAGCCTCAAGGCCAAAACTCAATAGGGCGTATAACCAGGCTTACTGTTTTGACATTTGTAGTAGTGCTATATTTTTTAACTTATAAATTGAAGGGGCAATTTTAAGCGCCTATGGGCCGTAAACGACAATCTTTGAAAAAATATCCGCTATACTTCACAATCACAAAAAAATTATTATTTGTCTTTAAATATTAATGCACCATGCCTAAACATTTATTGCTTGATATAGGCAACACCAATATAAAATGGTGTTTGCTATTGGATGGTACATTAACAGCATCTAACAATTTGGCTTATAACGATATAGTCGATTCTTGGCCGCAAGAACTTAACCGTCTGTGGTATAATCTGCCTATTCCAAAAAAGGTGCATATTGGGAGTGTTGCCAATATTAGTATTAACACTCAAGTAAAACAATTGGTATGGCGCTTATGGCAAATACACCCTATTTTTTATTCCCCTAGCCACGGGGTAGCCGGGTTAGAACTAGCGTACTCCGATCCCCACCGCCTAGGTGTTGATCGCTGGTTATCTCTACTTGCTGCTTGCGTACGCTTTCCACAACAAATGCTTATGATAGTCGATTGCGGCAGTGCCATAACCTTAGACGTACTTATCTCTAACGGTTCGAGCCAAACTCGCCACCTAGGTGGTATGATTTTACCAGGTATTCACATGCAACATCATGCCATCTTTAATGGTACTAATATCACACCGGGGCAAATCGTTAATACCCCAAATTGGCTAGGCAAGGATACCAATGAATGTATCGCAAGTGGAGTATTACAAGCTATAATTGGCTTAATTGAACGGGTACAACGACAGTTAACCAATATCTATGGTAGCACGCCACAACTTATTCTTACCGGTGGTGATGCTAACCAAATAACAGATCAATTAACCATATCTTATCTGTTGGTACCAGAATTAATTTTTGAAGGTTTAGCATTATTAACGACGTTTGAGCCATGACTAAAATATTAATCATCGTACTCTTGTTGGCCATGAATATGTGGGTATTTTTCTGGGGGTATCAACAGCACACGCCTAAATATATTCCGCCACCGTTGGTAACTGCTGAAATACCAAGCATCAAATTATTATCAGAAGAAATCAATGTCGGCATAACTGACAAGAGAACCAATAAATTGCAATGTGTCAAAGTTGGTCCCTTTGATAATCAACAAGACGCAATTGAGGCTAATACTAATTTAGAACAGGCCGGTCATAACACAGAATTAGAGACTAAAGCCAATAAACGTAATAGCGGATTTTGGGTATTAATCAAAATTACCGAGGATCAAGTACGCCCTACCTTAGAAAAATTAGGACGTGCTGGCATAATGGATGCGTGGCGTCTACCAGACGGTCCATTTGCGGGTATGTTGTCTTTAGGCCTACATTCAGAGCGCTCTAATGCTGAATCCCAACGTAATATCTTGCATCAAAAAGGGTTTAACGCTACGGTAGAACCTAGGGTTATAGAGATCCCAAGCTATTGGATTCGCGCCAACTATTCTCAAACAGACGCCATAGCAGTACAAGTTTTACAACAAATATATGCTAAATACCCTAATCTTACCTTTCCAGCGGCATCATGCGACTAAACATAACGATTTGATTCGCAAACTTATACCGTATAGATAGGTGTCAAGACAAGCGCTAGATTGGACGAACCTGGTGAACAATATTATTCAAGGGTATAACGAACGTATCACTTGCTCCACACAATAAACATTTGAGTATTACAATTTGGATGGTTTTAAATATCGAGACATTATTTAGAATTTATCTAATACGGCTTTGGTTTTAATCATGCGTTCAATGAACAGTGCCTGTTGGTACCAGGCCAGGAGCTGTTCGCCGTCACGTTCACTAAACCCTATACTAGGATCTACCACAATCAGGTTGGTATAGCCTTTGGTAAAGAATACTGAGATATCATCTAAGGCAACCCAGGTAGCATTGTTTGCATCTAAATTATTGTCTTTTAAGAATAGTTCTATTTCTTTCTGACGACCTCCAGGCAAAAAACCTTCATCTAAAACTGGTGTTACCGCATTGATTCTAGTGCGTACTGAGCATGTGAATATTCCTTGTAACTCAGTAAGTGTCATATCTTCACGCCAACTAGAGCTAATAATAACTTCAACCTGTGGCATCTGGTGTAAATATTTCTCAAACAGCTCACGCCTTTCGAAATGCTGCCCTGTTTCCGAATGTAAAACACCATCAAAATCTAGAAATAACAGCTTACGCATATACTTACCATTCTAAATTGCTCATTAAATATTATACATTGGTGTTACCACGGTTAATAGTATTAAAAACCTTATTTGTAAATTGTAATAATACTTTAAATACGGAAAGCTGAATTTTTTGATTGGTAGTTAGTGGATTTGCCACGAATTCAACCCGCGATTGAAAATACGCTAGATCGGCCTCTAATCCACTTATGGTTGGTTTACTTAAATAGGTTTGTGTTGCTGTATCTTCATGGGTAGTTTTATCATGCATTTTCAAACTCCTGTGGTGATGCGCTTTGCTTACGCTCAGCACATCTTATGATTGACCAATAATCACAGATATCTATCCGCGTTTATATTGGTATATCCTGTAACTAGGTTAATTTATACCAATGATTAGTGCTTCTACTCCAGCCAAAATCAGCGGCAGAGGTGCTTCCCCTGTTACCTGAAAGGTGGTAATCATGCCAGGTCGGATATTTTTAGCTTTGGTATATGCGGTTTTAGACATAGCAATTGCGGCGTTAGAAACCCCTAGATTGCGAAATACATCCATATCCATAGCCATGAACCGTTCACCTGTGTTTAGGGATATATAAATTACGGGAGCTGAATATTGTGGGGTTTCGATGGTTGCGGTTTTAACCGCTTTGACTTGAACCGCACGCAGTGTTACAGCGTTGCGCACTGTGTAACTGGCCATAATACCTTCCCCAGGTACATCTTCTACAGGCGCACTATCACTAAAAAACCTATCAAATTCAGCAAATAATGTAGGTATTCCTAACAAAATTACCAATCCTATGAGGGCACTTATGCCTACGGCGTTAGAGCCTTTGCCATGAGCGCCATGACCATGGGCATCGTGTCCGCCATGCCCGTGCGCATCATGGCCGTGTCCACCGTGTCCGCCGTGACCACCGTGTCCGCCGCCATGGCCATGTCCGTGAGCATTATGTCCGTGCCCACCGTGTCCGCCATGGCCATGCCCGTGGCCTTGGTGAGAGTCATGTCCGCCATGTCCGTGAGCATTATGTCCGTGCCCACCGTGTCCGCCATGGCCATGCCCGTGGCTTTGGTGAGAGTCATGTCCGCCATGTCCTCCGTGTCCATGTCCACCATGTCCATTATGGGAGCCGTGCCCGCCATGTTCGTGACTGTGATGAGAATGATTATGCCCATGCCCATCGCCATGAGCATCCTGATTATTATGGATACCGTGATGGTGTCCATTATGCACACCATGGCCGTGATGAGCATGCTGATGTTGCGAGTTATGGCCGTGCGTATTGTGGCCATTGCTATGATGATGGTTATGACCATGGGAGTGGTGGGTATTATGAGTATGGCCTTTGTGCTCATTATGCCCATTATTTCCATTATGTTCATGGTGCGCAGCATGGGTGGGGGGTTGATGCGCGGTCTTAGGCTGATGTTCAGTGGTATTATGGCCAGTATACTCGGCACTGTGGTGTGTTATCTGGGGTGACTTATGTGTTGCTTCAGCAGCTACAGGTTCGGAAGTATGACCATGGTCGTGATGGGGAGCGATAGTTGATTTCTGATTCGTCATTATATCGTTCTTCGTTGATTGCAATGAAAAATGTAATTAGCAGCGGTGGCAACAATAGCACAGTTATTGTCCCATTGTGGTTAAGGTTCAAACCAAAGGTTAACAGTGCTAATTAGGTACCGGTTGCATTGAGTTAATTATATGATAACCATGGGTTAGTTGGTATTGAGGCCAAAGTTAAAAGCGATAGCTAGCCGGTCATGATTACTATTGTTAGTGTCTACGGCGTGCGGAAGTTGAGGAGGAAAGTAGGCCACTAAACCAGCGTAGGGTTGCAGGCGCAATGCAAGTGGCGGCTTACCCAGGATTAGGTCGCCTGATCCCTGGGGGGTGGTGATGTAATACACTGCCGATAGCAATTCATCATCCTCCTCATGATTGTGTAGACTAGTTTGGTCCCCAGGCCGCATTAGATTAAACCAGAATCCGTATTTTAAATCAGAGATTTCACACTTGAGTATAGTAGCAGCAGTTGATTTTACTTGCGCAACAATTGGTAATAATGCTGGTATCCGTTCCAGATCAATGTAGATATTTTCAAATCTACCATGAAAAAAATGGCTTTGCCTGGTTGAACCTTGCTCATACAGCAGCCAAAATTGTTTTAATATTTGGCTATTTATCGCTTCCGGATCAGGTATCAATGCTAAATTGAGTGCTGGCAGGGTTATGGTAAGCATGGTGGTTCTAGTCTGAATATGGTGTGGTTAAGCGTAGGCGAAATCCTGTTATCAGTAATATTATTAGATAGCATAGAACACTACTGGCAACGATAGTTAATAAACCAAGTAATTGCTGATATGAGGTTAAGTTTAGCCAATCTGGATAGTTAGTTTTAATTAATAATATGTTAATTGTCATGCCCGTACTGGCCAACGCGATGCGGGCAGCGTCCTGTAATCTTTCAGAGCTTAAACCATAGGATGAGTAGTATTTAAGCCGCCGCCACAGTAGCCAAGCGTTAGTGCTAATGGCTAGGGTGCTAGACCAGGCTAATCCCAGGTGGGCTAGTGGGTAAATTAAAAATACACTTAAAACTATGTTGATGACAATCACAGTGATGGCAATACGAGTGGGGGTGCGGTTGTCGTGACTAGCATAGTATGCGGGGGTTAATGTTTTAACAATTAAATAACCAGGTAGACCAATGGCGTATATTTGCAGGCTGGCGGCGGCCATTTCGACATCGTAGCTGGTAAAATTTTGGGAATGAAATAATGTGGCCAAAATTGGTTTGGCTAATAACCATAATCCTATAGCGGCCGGAACTCCTAGGGTCATGGCGTTGCGTATAGCATACTCAATAATGTTGGCACTTTTCGCATGTTCTTGTGCAGCCTCGCTGGCAGTCAATTGGGGTAAAATTACCGTGCTTATGGCTGTTCCCAAAATTCCTTGCGGGAACTCTAGTAGGCGATTAGCATAATATAGCCAGGAGATACTGCCTGTAGGTAAAAATGATACCAAGAGGGTATCCAGTAATAAATTGAGTTGGGGGGCCGAGGTGCCGATTACAGCTGGTAGCAGGTTGTACCCAAATTTACGTACTATGGGAGCTGCAAAGTTTATTTTAGGGAGGTCTAGTAACCTTAATTTAGCCAAGGTTATAATCTGTAATATTAGCTGGATGCTGCCGGCTGCGAGTATGCCCCAAGCCAGTGCCACGATAGCAGGTGTGAGATGCGGAGCCAACCAGTAGGTGGCAGCGATCATACTTAAATTAAGTATTACTGGAGTAAAGGCTGGAATGGCAAAGTGGTGGTGGCTGTTGAGAATAGCACCAGCACAAGCTGTAATGGTAATAAATCCCAAATACGGCAAGCAAATAATCAGTATTAGAGTTGCAAGCCAAAAGCGTGATGGATCGTAAATAAAGCCAGGTGCAAAGATCACAACCAAGAGCGGTGCAGCTAGCATTAACAGGATAATGATCGGGACCAACAGTACGGATACGCTGCCAATGAGGTCCGCCAATGCATGTTTTAGGGTTTTAGGATCTGGAGATTGTTGATAGGTCCCTATGATAGGAATTAGCGCCAAAGAAAAAGTGCCTTCAGTGTACAACCGGCGCATGAAATTAGGTAGTTTAAAGGCCACAATAAAAGCATCGGTAGCAATCCCAGCGCCGAATGTCCTGGCAATAACCAAGTCACGGGCAAAGCCTAAGATTCGGGATAATAGGGTATAAACACTGATTGCTAGGACGGATTTAAGTCGAGCGTCGCGAACCAAAGGCAGCCTTTAAATAGAACACTGAAATATACATTACTACTAAGCGCATTATGCTCTAGAACTATAGAGAAAAAACTGTCGCCACAACCCCACTTGCTTACAGGTTGCGTCCATGTAAATTAGATTGGGCGACATGGTGATTATTACTCGGCGGTCAGGCCGTGGACATATTCGGCAACAGCGTCGATTTCCGCATCAGTCATGTTAGCAGCAACACCAACCATCATGGGACCATTAGCCCTGGTACCACTACGGAAGTCTTTAAGAGCCTTGGCTACGTAGCCAACATTTTGGCCGGACAGGCGGGGAAACTTGGCTGGCAAGTTACCCATTCCGGTTGGGCTGTGGCAACCAGAGCAAGCTGGAACTCCAGTTTTAGGATTGCCACCTCTATACACCTGTTCGCCCAAGGCTACAGCCTCTGGTTTGGCAAATCCTGGATTGAGGGGCTGAGCAGAAAAGTAGGCAGTTAGATCCGCAATATCTTGATCTGTTATGTTGGCAGCCTGTGCTGACATCATGGGATCTTTTCTGGCTTCTTTTTTAAAATCATGAATTTGCTTCTGCAAATATGCTTGATGTTGTCCGGCCAAACTGGGCCAAATGGTATTGGCACTGTTGCCGTCCGCACCGTGGCAGCCACCACACACTCCGGCTTTGGCTTTACCGGCTTCAGCACTACCTGCTACGTCTTCAGCCTGTACCATGCCACCATTGACCGCAATGGCTAAAGAGGCTAAAACTAACCATTTATTCATGTTATGTCCTACTGCTATTCGTCGATACTATTGATTATGAGATCCATAGATTGGGTAACCAGCAACGGTGCTTTGGAATCCTGGCATATGTATGTCCATGCAATTCCAAATATGGGCGCTATTGTTGTCTAGGGATAGTTATTTATAACAGAATTTTAGAATATGTATCAAATATAATTTTACCTGGGTTTTATTGGTGCGAATACTGACGATTTAGATCATGCATAACCAATGCAGTTGATTTTCAAAAAGAAGCGGTTAACTTGAAACTACACAGCTCGTCTTTTGGTCTTATTTATACCCACTTAATTTTTAAGTTAAAAGAAGCAATTACTCAAAATTAAATGCTGATACCCATGAGCATGGATAGGATTGAGATCTAGTATGTTAACCGCCATATTACTATGCCGGTGATGCATCCCGCCGGTATGGTGATCCAACCAGCGACTAATATGGACCATAATGAGAATATTATAACATTGATCAACATATCCCAAATGTTACCCATTAGGCTGTGGTCTGGAGAAAAATAGTAAAACCCAAAAATTAGGCTCCTGATCAATTGGATCACCCAAGCCACAGGGTGGCTTAAGGTACCGATCAATGCACCGCAGCCGGCGGCTCTCCAAACCGAGTACCCGGTCCTGAGCAGTGGTCCCCACACCCATGGTGTTATGATGCCAGCTGCCAATGGAGCGTCAAATGTCATAACTAGCAACAAATGAATAATCTTAGGAAAGATAAATACTGCTATCAATGCTATTATTAATTACCGACAAAAGTGCAACTCCGGCGAAGGTTATGGCAACACTAATTAGATTAGGTAATTGGGGGTTGGGTTGGTTCATATTGGTATTCATTTTGCCTCGCACGGGGTCTTAGAATGAAATTTAGTAAATACCTAACCTAAACACAAAAGTGCTATACTGAATCTATGAAAGACCTACCCAACGACATAGCATTTCTCAAAAAGATTATACATCAGCTTTTGGAGAAAAACGCAAAGCTTGAAGCCGAGATTGCTGAGTTGCGTCGTCGTTTGGGATTGGATAGCACAAATAGCCATAAGCCACCTAGTAGCAATGGCTACAAAAAGTTTGCCAATCAACCTGCCATTCCCAAGGAAGGAAAATGTGCTAACTGCGGCCAAAAAGGCCACAAAGGCAAAATTTTAGAACGCGTTGCCCAACCCGACCATATCGAAGTCCACTTGCCAGGCCAATGTCAATGTTGCGGACGCTGGTTTCAACAAGGCAACGCTCATGCAATCGTTCAAACTCATCAAGTATCTGACCTGCCAGCACCAAGATTGAAAGTCACAGAATACCAGGTAGCTCAAATTAAATGCTGTGGGATATTGCATTGCGGAGAGTATCCGCCTCATGTGACTGTACTAGTTCAATATGGACCTAACACAAAGGCATTCGTCAGCAAATTATCTATTGACCATAAGATACAAATTGAACAGATCAGCCAACTATTTGCAGATATGTATGATTATAATCTAAATAGCCCCACAATTTTGGAAATACTGAACCTTGGGTATGAACTAGCAGCATCCATTGAACACCAACTCATTGAGAACATGCTTAAAAAGATCGTGATAAACTTCGATGAAACCGGGATTCGAGTGGGCGGAAAGCTACGTTGGCTACATACAGCTTCTACTGAAGAACAAACTCATATATTCGTTCATAAAAAACGCAGAACAGAAACTCTGAAAAGCACATCCTCGATCCTGAAAGACTTCAAAGGCAAGGCAGTGCACGACTGTTGGAAGCCTTATTTTGCTTTTGAAGAAGCTAGTCACTTTTTATGCAGTGCGCACTTACTACGTGAACTGAACGGTTTAGCAGAAAATGACTCCTTGTGGGCACTAAAAATGCACGCACTGTTACTAGATTTGCATAAAACTCCCCGCCTAATTTTACAAGGTGAAGATGATATGCGCGCTCGTTATACTCGATAATCCAGTTTTTAATGCTTGACAAAAAATTAAAGACTAAATTCAAGCATACCAATTTCAAACATAAGTGCAGACCCACTCCGCCCTATACCGTAAAGACGGCGTTGGTTCTTGTCGCCCTAACTCTCTTACACACATGTGTTTTCCGGAATCAGCTAGAGGCAGCCATTTTTT
>JXSN01000084.1 GCA_001276605.1 Achromatium sp. WMS2 | reverse complement strand
CAAACAACAAGATCCTGAACACTGGGTCTTCAATAAGTTGGTCCGTTCTTGCCTATCATGGTTCCAGCGAGGTTTGAGAAAACTTCTGCGCTGTGCCGAAATGGGTAATCCTCTACCAAAATTTGGTTTATCAATTTTTGCTGCTTTTAAGTCTCCCGGATGAAAGTGATAGGTGGTAAGCACTATTTGAGGTGCCACTTGATGTACCGCATCTTTTATGGTAGACATCACTTGAGTTTTTACTAATTCCGCCTTAGATGTCATCAATACTACTTTTCCCGCCAACTTAGGTGCTACTTTTGCGAAAGCATTGCCTGCCACACCCGCTACTTGAGAAAAAGGAATGAAAGTTGTTGCAATAGAAAATCCCAACATAGCATAGTCTATGGCACTAACTTGACGACCTTGCACAATTTTATTTATAGTGGTTACTTCCTTAGTAAATGGCATCCAAGCAACTATACCAGTAGCAGAAGGGGCAAATTGATCTGAAATAGCTGCGGGAGATAGACGCTTGAAATAAGCCAAACGCTTAGTGTAGCCATCGGGACAATCTGGACATTTTCCATCCAAGGCGACCAGAACTCGTTCCATTTGCGGTTTAGAAAAATCTGGGCGACGCATAAGGCTATGTAAATTGGCATCGTCCAGGTGATTTTGTAATAAATTTATGATATCCAGATGTTTATTGTAGAAAGCATCAATAGCAATATACTGTATATCAGAAGGTAATGCAACTGGACTAAATAACAAGGCTATAGGAATCTCGGGACCCCAATTAGCCAGAATCGCTTCACCCTGTTCTAATAGTAACAAATCCCAGATTTTAGGTTCAAAACTAATCAAAGCTATGCGCTCATTACGATCTTCATAGCCACTAACGGCACGTTGTAATGCTTGATAAAGCCCTGGTAAACGTTGGCGAAATGATGGATCTCGCAACATCCGATCCCGAATTACGGGACCTTGAAACATAGCAAAGGTTACGGCAACGGCAAGAATATCGTTTTTGGTATCAAGATTAGAGGAATACTTTGCATCGTACAAAGCCGCACCAATTAAATCATGTTCTAGCCAGCGTGTATATTCCCGCGCCCCATCTTGTTTGGAGTCGAACATGTATATTGCAGCAGCTCCTGGTACACCAAGTCTAGCAAGTTTACATATCGATCGATGGTGTAATTTTAAAATCTTGGTCAACATAGCCGCATCTTCCGGTGCCGTTAAGTAAATATATTGCTGCAAAATAAACGGCCAACATGTGTTAGAAATACCAGACAATACCGAAAGCAATAGGCGCCTATCTTCGGCTGTAATGACTAGTCCGGTTGACTCTGGATGTAAAGCTAACAACCGTTGCCAAGCAAAAGAGTCACCTAGGGGTTCTAGATTTTTTAGGATAAGTTCCAGAGCTTGCGGTTGATTGGTGGCAAGGTCGTCAAACCAGAGACGATGCAAATCAGTTACCGCATTGGCAGCATTAATAGACCATCCGGCAGTGTTTAATCTAGTTGCGTATAAGTTAGTAGCTTCTTTTGCTATTACCGAAGAAGTAAGCCCTAGCGATATAGCAAACATACAAATATGTAGATACGGTAAACAATAATTAATAGCACGCCTAGCCAGATACACGTAAATATCCTTAATTTATGTAATTTGGTATGAAATTTCTACTCTAGTATACGTTAGCATAAAAGTCAATGATTTTTTAGGTGTGCTTGCATTATCTTTAATCGTGGCTACGAGCTATATTAACCAAAATATGCAAATCGATCTGCCAATATGTCAATTGGCACTTGTAAGCATCTACAGATTATATTGGACTAAACAACGGTTTAATCCATAGACTTGTCCCATAGGTACAAAAAATGCAGTTATCAATTATTATCGAAGAAATCGCTATCCGGCAGGATAAGCAAGGTAGATTTTGCTTAAACTCGATAACCCAGTTTTTAAAATTTGACAGAATATGCTAGAATAAGTTAGTTCGAAACAGGAGGAATTCCCGTGTTTTTTTATCGCCCCATTACCATTCATTGAAACACATATTGGTGCACTGAATATGGAGATTCAAGCTCAGTTACCAGGACGAAAATTAACAATAACTCAACAGATTTGGCTTAATATGTGCTTGACTGGGATTTTACTTACTAACACGGTAAACTGGAAGGCATTTGAGCGTGTAGGGCTTGGTGAGTATAAAGCGAAGGCCATTTCATGGATGTTTCGGTACTCAAAGTTACTTTGGGATAGCTTGTTGAAAGTTAGTCTATCCCTGGTGTTGCGTCGACTTGGGGTTATGGAAGGCGCGTTAGTAATTGATGACACGGATCATCAAAGATCCAAGCGTACGAAGCGTATTTAGGGAACGCATAAGATTTATGACAAAAAAACTGGTGGTTATTTCAACGGTCAAAGTATCGTATTTTTGCTATTGGTTACGCCAAAGATAACTATTCCAGTAGAATTTAGGTTTTATCAGCCTGATCCTGCTCGTGCAGAATGGTAAAAGGAAGATGAGCGTCTAAAAAAAGCTGGCATAGGAAAATCACAACGTCCGGCGGAACCATTATTCAATCCTAAATATCCAAACAAATCGCAGCAAGCTCTAGACCTTATTCAGGAAATTAGACAACAACATTTACAAATTACGGTTAAAGCCATCTTAGCAGATGGGTTATTTGCATCACAGGAGTTTATGGATGAGGCATCTGATTTGTGTAATAATGTGCAAATTATTTAGCAAACTAAAGAAAAAGTTGAGTTGGCGCATTGAAGACATCATTCAAATCTTCACTTTGAGATGGTTAGTCGAGGTTTTCTTCAAGGACTGGAAACTTTATGAAGGATGTGGGCAAATGGCCAAGCAGTGGGACGAAGACGGATTGACCAGAAGCTTGATCCTGAGTCTGCTACTAGACCACACTCTCCTCCTTCACCCTAAACAACTGGCTCGCTTAGAAAACAATCTTTCCACGTGTACCGTGGGTAGCCTAAGACAATTCAGCTTGGGTGAAGCATTGTTGGCATGTTTTCAGAAAATTTTGACTGTAGACGAGATATTGCTGAATATTTGAAAGATTTGGCAGAGAAGGTAAAAAAATGGCTGCCCCTAGCTGATTCCGGAAAACACATGTGTATAAGGGAGTTAGGGCGACAAGAACCAACGCCGTCTTTACGGTATAGGGCGGAGTGGGTCTGCACCTATGTTTGAAGTTGGTATGTTTGAATTTAGTCTTTAATTTCTTGTCAAGCATTAAAAACTGGATTATCGAGTAGTTATTTATCTATAATTACAATTCATTGATAATACGCTGTATTTTTTTGGAGACATCATGTTAATATATTCCCAAAAAACCTACCTTAAGCTATGTCTTTTCATTTTTGGCGTTATCAGTACCAATACTTACTCGTGCAATCAAGCTGATCAGATAGCACAATGTGTAATCACTGTTGGAGGGTGTGAGGCTGCTGCAAGAGAATTTGGCGATAGAATGGATAGCTCAATAGCTCGTTTTCTTTCTGGCCAAGCCTGCGAAGCAGCTGTAGCCGAGATACAGGGGCAACCGCACAAGTTTGGAGGGGGAGATTTTGTCAGTTTGATCGGTCTGCTTTTTGATAATGAAACGTTACAAAAAATTGGGACTGGAATATCTTTTTTGGAGTGTGTACGCAATGCTCAACAAAATTGTAGAACACCATCACAACAATACGTGCAGCGTAGGGATGAGGTTGTTAAACAAGGGCAATCAGGGCATCAAGCATCACGTTGTTATAATGGGTATTTAAACGGATCCCAAATTAGCGATCTGGTGAATGGATTTACCGCTTATGGGACAAAAACAGATAGGAAAGTACCGTATAAATGGAAGGAATATCAGGGTATGAATGGTGTTGCATATTTTCAAAAAGAGGGTCAACGCTACGTTTCTGGAAAATGGCAGATTAAAGACGATCACATATGCTGGTGTTACGGTACTTGCGAAACGTATCAGTGTAAATGGGTTAGAGCTGATTCAAGCTGCACTGTGTATTATGTAGATACAAATACTGGCAATATTACAGGGATTGTTCGTGATTGGGTACTGGGAGATAAAACCAATTGAAAGCCTGGTGGGATTTTCTGTTAGGATCGTAGGTAATCAATTGATTATAAATCAATTACGAGCCGTGATTCCGCATACCAATATTATGGTAAAATATTATCGTAAAAAATCTTTTATAACCGATATTCCGCAGCTGCTATATAACTTGCTAATTATTAATGATATTTATTTTTGTTGCAAAAATACAAATATAATTGTTATCAAATGGTTATAATTCCTGATGCGGAATATCGGTTCAAGATCAGCGACTAAATTAAAAGGCGCTTCAGGTCGTAACTTCGAAAGCGGATAGAATATAATTAATATGTTATATTTTAATCTGACAAAGTAGAACTAAGCATGTTGCTAATGTTTAACCGCCTGGTCTAGTAACACAAGCTTAGGGGGCTGTCACGCCCCCGTACAGTTGCTGCTGCTCAACCTGTGAACCAGCAATACGTCAATTTAACTATTATTTATTCCCAATATGCAGCCACAGCTTAATCTCAGTTGGTCCTGTAGTAATAGGTGGGAATACCAGCTTATGCAGAGCAGCCAATATGCTATCCTTTAGATCCTTAGGAATAGCAAGCACTGGGATTGGGATCACAATATTGATTTTTCCATCGGCCTCTACAGTTAGACGAATGATAATATGCCGTAATTTGGGATCGGTGGTAACTTTTGCTATTGCTGTGCATAATTGCGGCCAACCTGCATCCAGAATAGCGCGTACCTCTGGATAACTGCGGGCGCCACTTACCGATAATCCACGATAAAGGCAAATTAGATTTTGTGCTTCTGCTGGACTAGGTGCTGATTTAGCGGCAGGTGCTACACTTAATGGTTCGGGTGCGGGAGATCTAGGTAATCCTCGATCCTCTTTATCATAAGCACGACGTCTAAGTTTATAGGAACTATCCGCGTCGTACGATCTACCATGCAAGTTGCCATACAAGCGAGGACTACCACCACTCTCAGCATATATCCGAGATCCCCCATATCCCAATGGAGGCGATGTTGCAAGTGCCTGTGGCATCATACTACGAACAGATGTACTTTCATCAGCAAGCTCATTCCCAAATACCCCGTGGTAGTCCACTCCTTCGGGTAATTCAACCGGTTGCACTACCGTTTGTGGCTTACCATCTTTATTAACGACTTTTTCCTCTACAGCTACGAAGGATGTCCAATTAGTCAGAATGCGATATTGAAGCCCCAAATCAGTAATTTGCTCTACAAAAGTGTTATCCTGATTAGGATTACGGGCACGGGCCAGCATGAGATCCTGAATTGTAGCCCTAGCCCACACTGAAGCCATGCTAGCGTTAGCTGGATGATTAACTGGTAACTCCACCGCTAAGCTGTGTGTATATGGCACTGATCCCAATACTCCGGTAATATCAATATTGGCGCGACCGCCAGTTTTGTAGCGACCATGCACCAATATGGGTTGACCCTGCCATAAATCGGGGATGCGTTGGGGAGTCAAAGCATAAACATCTAAGTTTTTCCAATTAATTTGGATGTGCGCTAGATTAGGCCGATCCACACGTTTAAAGATTTTTTCTATAGTATCGGCAGCATCCTCATCCTGACGAATATAGAAGGCCTCACCTAAGCCTACGGTGGCAGCACGATCTAACAAATCACGATTGACTGAGCTGCCCAGGCCAACTGTAAACATCCGCGCCCCACGGCGTTCTCTTTCGATACTAGCTAATATTTCCTCGTCGTTACCCACATAACCATCCGTGAATAAGAAGGCAATCCGCATTCTACCCTCGGCGGCCGGTTGGGTTAGAGCCTCGATAAGTCCACTATCCATGTTAGTACCACCCGATCCTTGCAAAGATTGAATAAATTGCCGGGCTTGTGCCACGTTGGAGCTAGTATTCGCACGAGATTCAGGCCAGAGGGTGCCGGTATCGCCAGAAAATCTGACTACGTTAAAGCGATCGGTGGGACGCATTCCAGCCAGCAGGCGATAAACTACATCTTTGGATTTTTCCAAAGGCATGCCAAACATGCTGCCAGAGGTATCGAGGATAAAGATTAAATCTCTGGGTACAGTAGAGTCAGCGCCCACTTGTTGCTGGGGTAATACCATTAAGGTAAAATATCCACCCTGTTCCGCATTGTGATGAGCAATAACCGCCATCTCTGGAGCTTGACCGGCCACCTGATAACGTAGGATAAAGTCCTTATTTGGAATAGAATCTTCCGCACGCAGGGTAATCTTGCTGGCTGAATCCGAGATTTCTGCTATATCTATACGATGGGATGTGGAGTGCAGCCCTTGAATTTTTAGGTGGGCGTCCAAATTTACAGTTAGGGAGATATCATGGCCACTGCGTTCACCTGGTTTTAGCACCGGCGGGGTGATGCGTGATGCATCTGGAACTTTATCAGTATCAGGGGCAAAACCAGTCCCAGTATGCCCTTGGGGCTTGCCAGGTATGTATCTAGGACCCACTACCATGGGAAAAACTAGTTCAAATTCACCAGCATCTTGATACTCTAAAAGGTCAACATAGGTGATTTCTATTTTGATTTGATCACCAGGCATTATGTTGCCAACTGATTGGGTAAAAATATTCGGGCGCTCTTGTTCTAGCAACGCAGTGCGTTTACCCTCAGTTTTAGCCTGTTGGTAAATCTTACGCGCCTCATCCTTCTTTTGGATAGTACTGCGAATAACCCTTTCTCCTACGTGCATAGTCATGCTATCCACGGCCGCCTTATGGGGCAGGGGAAAGGTGTAAACCGCCTCTATGGGTTTATCAAACGGATTGGTGTAATGTTGGATAACTGAGGTGTTGGCCACAAAACCCGCGACGGTGATGTTTACCTCGGTGTGTGTAAGTGGTAATTGCAAATGCTTAGATGGCTCAGTGCCGCCAATTGCAGTTACCTTAAGTTCGCCGGGATCGACTCCTGAAGGTAGTCCACCCGGGCGGGGGTCATCAGCAGCCTGGGAGAGTGGCATAACGCATCCCAACCAGGCTAATATTAGCGATCGGATAGTAAACTGCATATTTTGTCTCCAATTAGGGGACCTCGTTTGTGCTACGTTACACAGCTACAGTATTGTTGCCATGTCCATAGGGACCATCAATTATTGTTTTTGTGGGGACGCTGGAGCGTCCTCGGTGGTGTTACCATACCGGAGCATGGTAGCGACCATAACTGGATGGTACTGGAGTTAATTTTAGTCTAAAATTAACCCTAAGTCACTAAGTAAATTTGTGCATTAGTACACTTTTTATCCTTCAGGATTGAAAATTAGCAGTTGCTAATACTCCAAAATGCTGCGCCAGCTACTGGGCATGCATTGGGGGCAGAAAAATCTAAATTGTACATTGCAATTATTGTTGATCAGGCCCGAGGTCCAGGTATTATCTGCCCAGGTGCCGGCGGGGCAGGTGCCGCTAACTTGGAATACTGGTTTGTAGCCATGGTTAGGAGTTAGCATAAAACTTTGATTAGTGCCGGCGGCGACGGTTTGGGAGGTATTGGGATTGATGCTGCCGCCGATGCCGTTGACAGATGGGGTGACGGTGTATTTTAGAATGGGGGCTACTGCAATCCAGGATGCGCCTTCGCCAACTCGGGATGTAACTCCGTTAGGGTCATAGCGAATGTGCATATAGCCCGCTTCTCCCCAGTTTGGTCCCCATGAGTTACGTAAAATCCATGTTTGCGTAGTATCATCCCAGCCAATGAGATCAATTTGGTGATTAGTGCTGTTATTACAATTATTTGCAGTTGGGTTATAAACACCGCTGCGATAGTTGACAAAATCGGTATCCTGGGCACAAACGCCGGCGGTAACTGCACCGTAGGTGAAGATGGCGGTTTTTATTTGCTGGGTAGCAACTAGTTCCCATTCGGAGCCGGCAAGAAATTGCCAATTAGAAGCAAGGTAGGGATGGGTATAATTTGTGGTACATGTGCCGTTGGTGGCGGTGTACGGTTTAGTTGTTTCTAAGACGGTGCCGGGTGCGGTTTGGGCCTTGGCTATGGTGTCGTAATGATATTTGCTTGCGGTTAAGCCGCCGTTACAGCTCCAGTTGTCGCGATTGCACGAGACCAAAAATTGCTCAGATAGATCAACAAGAGGGCCGCCGTTTTTGGCAATAGCAATTTCCATTATTCCTACGGTGCCAAAGGCCCAGCAGGCGCCGCAAGTTTTCTGGTCGCGTATTGGTGGTACTATGCCTAATGATCTGGAATCGTAGGCAACAGGTAAATTCTGGAGAGCGGTTCGAGGAGGTGGGAAATTTCTGGATGTTGAGGTAGTTGCGGATTGGGTATTGGGTAAAAGTTGGGTAATCAGTGTGGGGTCAGTAAGGTCTAGAACTTCAACTCTAGCAGATAGTTGTATTTTTAGCTGAATCCGGGTGGGTTCGGTGCTTGCAAAGGGGCGTTGGTATACCAAGCGTAGATTGTTGGTTGTGGCAGTTGGCAATTTTTTGACTGGGATAATTTGTATAGTTGGGGTACCGAGGCCCGGTTGGAGCTTGTGGTAGGTTATGTGGCCATCCTGCACATAGTCGGAATTAGCTAGGTCTAAATGCCAAATATAACCAGAGGTCATTTGGGTTTGCAGGCGTACTATATAGTTGGTGCTGGTGGTGGGGGATTCTATGGTTAGCTCGACGGGGCCGCCGAGGAGGTTGAGGGAGGAGTCGGTGGTATTAGCAAAAAGTAGGCTACGCAGGGTTCCAAATTCCTGGTCGCCAGCTAGGGATAATTTATTGGCTTGAATGTTAGTGCGGACCATTTGGGTCTGCATGTTGGCAATTAGGGCGTTAAGATTGGCGTTAAATTCTTGATTGGATTGGGAATTAGTCAGTATACTGGGGATGGCTAGTTCGGCTTGCCATTTAACTCTAATGTTGGGTGCGGCACTTATTGCGCTACCAATATTTACTATTATTGGTGTGGATAAGATAATTAGGATAAGTAATTTATTTAGTTGGGAGGTGGTATGGGGTTTAGGCATGGGGGTCTCAAATTATATGGTTATATTTATGGTTATTGGGTGGCGAGTTGCGG
>JXSN01000083.1 GCA_001276605.1 Achromatium sp. WMS2 | reverse complement strand
ATTTATCGTCCATGATCTGTGCCCATGAGTAGCCCCCCCCCCCCTGGATTCGATATCTATATCATACAGCGTATTGGTTGTAGTCATAGTTTTTGTACAAAAATCTCTATGGGAAAAACGACAAACAACATGTGTAACTATGCGCTTATTTGATACGGATATAGCCACTAGCGTAGCTATAATTTATAGCCTTAGTGATCACTTTAGGTTGTTAAATAACAAGGGTTTTAAGTATTAGGTTGCGGTGTAAAGTTTCAAAGAATACTTAGAGTTTTTTCAATAAACTTGAGTTAACCATTAAGCATAGTAATAAATCATAAATATCCTTGGTTGACTAGCACAAGCATAGATCTATTTATATAAATAATAACTATATTCTCTGATGTATGTTAGCGTTGCCACATATGCTTAAATTCGTTTAAGTTAAAATTCATTGGTTTTTTTTAAAAATGTTCTAGTAATCAATGATTTGATCGCAATAGACTTGCTCATACTACAAACTGACTGCTAAAACTGTGGGCACAACCTATCCCAATTACAAGATTGCCCATCCTTATTGGGCTAGGTGAACTGCGAACCGGTTCTCAATACTCATGGAAGTTGGCACTCGCTCCCTTGGAAATGTGCTACACTTAGCCCTAATATACCTTAGGCCGCATGTGCTGCTGGTTGTGTGCACGCCGGTTATTAAGCCACGTGAGGGCGATGCAAAGTGGTTTAACTGGGGTAGCTTAAAAGTTGCCATAGCAAATAGTGAGTGCTGGGAACCTGGGTGCCGGTGTTTATCCTAAAGCCCTAAAGGACTGACCTAGCGGTATTTGTTATGACAATTTTGGTTAGTAAAATTGTCGGAACGCTTTTATTTTTAAGTTTACGGGAGCAAGAACATGAAATCGTTAATGACAGTTGCGCTGGTGTCGCTGTTCCTAGGTCAAGTTTTCATAGATCCTAGCGGAGACGCGGTAGCAGGCGATAAAAAACTAAAGGTTGCACCATTGAACGTAGAGTTTACCCAAGAGGTAACATCGGTTGCTGCTGTAAGCTCTACCGTAACAGACCCAACAATAGTGAGTAACACCGCAAGTGTGGCAACCTTGAATTCAGTTACGGTTAACGCCACGCTCGATTCTAACGTTGCCAACGCATTGCCCGTGTATGGGTATAAGCAATCCCCCATAAACATCTCGCATATGACTGGATTGACACCCAGTATTGCGACTTTAGCAACTCAACCTGGTGTTGACACCATTGTTACCGATCTTAGTGCAGGGGTAGCCGCCACTTATCCGGCTGAGTTTAGCTTAGATACCTTGGGGAAGGTTACTCCGGTCCGAAACCAAGGTTCCTGTGGGGCTTGCTGGGCCTTTTCCAGTATGGCCTCGGTTGAATCTAACGTGTTAGTTGGCGCTGGTCTGAGTGCTTCTCAGGTTCCGGATGACGATTTTTCCGAAAATCATGCCAATGTGTTGCATGGATTTGATTGGGAGGCCTGTAATGGTGGTAATGGGGATATAGCCGGCGCCTACATGACACGCTGGGGTAATGGGCAATTGGCCTCTGGCTTGGTTTTGGAAAGCGCTGATCCCTATACCGGCACTGCGGCTACTGCAAACTCGCAAGTTACACCCATAGTGCATATGCAAGAGTTTTTAATCCTGCCCAACCGCGCAACGGCGGTGGACAATAATACTTATAAGTATGCTTTACAAAACTATGGGGCTGTTGATGTAACCATACATGTGGATGACGATGTTTTCAATGGTGTAGATTCCCCTATCTGGAGTACCGCAAATGCTGCCCTGTACTATAACGGCACTGAGCCTACCAATCATCAAGTAGCCTTAGTAGGTTGGGATGATAATTATCCCAAGAGCAATTTTAGTACTGAACCTCCGGGCAATGGGGCCTTCTACGCTAAAAATTCCTGGGGTACGGGGTTTGGTCAAAGTGGCTTTTTCTGGATTTCTTACTACGATGCTCGTTTAGGCAATGCCCACGTATTTAGAGCACCAGAGAACAATGGTAATTTTGTTAGATCTTACTCTTACGACCCGTTTGGGATGATAGTGGCCTATGGTAATGGTGCTACTCACACGGAGTGGGCTGCGAATGTCTTTACTGTTGCTGCAACTGAGGACCTGAATGCTGTGGCCTTTAACACCACTACCGTTGATACCAATTACGAGGTTTACATATTTACTAATGTAACTGGTGATCCTGGTACTGGGGTATTGGAAGGTGGGGCCGTTAACAGCACTGGAACTATTGCTTTTGCTGGTTACCACACCGTGCGTCTGGCACGACCGGTGCCCTTGGTTGCTGGTCAAAAATTTGCTGTGGTGGTTAAATTTGATACTCCCAACTATGGTTATCCAGTACCTTTGGAATGCGCTATTAGTGGCTATGCTAGTAATGCCACCGCTAGCCCCGGTCAAAGCTACATCGCTGTCGATGGCAGTTGGGTGGATGTAACCAGTTTTGCAAGTACTAGCCCCATTGATAGCAGTACCTGTAATGTAAATATTCGAGCCTTTACCGCCGATCCTGATCCTACTTTGCAAGTGGTTACCGATGGCGATGCTAGTGGTACAGTTACCTCGATTCCTCCAGGTATCGATGATTGCACCGGAGATTGCGCCGCGGTATTCAATCCTGGGACCATAACCTTAACGGCCAATCCAACTGAGCTTTCGGTGTTCGGGTTCTTTCTTATTCCAGGGCCGTCTTGGTTTGGAGGTGGGGTTTGCACCGGACCATCTTGCATTCTAAATCTCAGTTCCGATCAAAAGGTAACAGCGGTGTTTAAACGCCTCTATCCCCTAACTGTCTCTTCACTGGGGAAAAAAGGTCAAACTGGTGGCTTATTGGTAACTTCTGATATAAGTGGTATTAATTGTGGTAGCAGTTGCAGCGCCAAATATGCAAGTGGAACCACAGTAACTTTAACTGCGAGACCAACTTCTTGGCTGTACAAGTTTGACCGGTGGGAAGGTGCTTGCGCTGCATTCGGCAAATATAACGTGTGCAAGGTGAGTATGGATGCTGCTAAAGATGTGGTGGCAGTGTTTAAATAGTCATTAGGTATAGTTCTTGATCCCTACAAAACCCAGGTGTGAAAACCTGGGTGTTAAGCTTACAGAAGTGGACTAATAGCCGAACGTACCACATCTGGGCCTATGGCGCCTGTACTACGGTATACTACTTCTCCATCACGATTAAAAATAACAGTATAGGGAAGTCCTTGTAGCCTATTACCTAGGCGTTCGGATAAATGTAAAGCGTCAGCATTGCCAATTAGCACTGGAAAATTAAACTTGGTAATGGCTGCAAAGCGGCGTACATCTTCAAGTTCATCAATGGCTATTCCAACAAATTGCAGGCCTTTAGCACCGTATTCCCGTTGTAAGTTAATAAACTCTGGAAGTTCCTTACGGCATGGAGGACACCAGGTGGCCCAAAAGTTTATTACAATGATTTTGTGTTGCCATTGCTGCGAGGTTTGGGGATTTCCATCTAAATCATTCAGCGTAAACTCTGGTAGCTTATCTTCAACCACAATAGGTATAGGTAAATAGGGATCTTCTGGATTTGCAGTGACTAAATTTTTGAAAAAAATACGGTGTACCATAACCGCAGCAACTAAGCTCAACAGGACCACTACTATAAAAGACAGCAATGCTTTATTGGACATGGGTAAATATTTCCTAAATTGATAACATTTGTGCAGGAAGCACTCACTGCATAGCTGTTTGGACTTTGGCTAGCAAATCAGCCGCGGAGATAAAACCTACTGTACGCAAATTTCGCAGCTCCTGTCCATTTTTAGCATAAAAGATAATAACCGGAGGCCCAGTCAGTTGGAAGCGTCCATACAACAAGGCTTTGTTGGCAGCGGTATTGGAGGTTACATCCACCCGCAGCAGTACAAAATTGGCCAATACTTGCTGCAAATTCGGATCAGAAAAAGTATATTTTTCTAGTTCTTTACAGCTAACACACCAATTGGCATAAAACTCTAAAATTACTGGTTTACTCTGAACCACGGCTTTAGCCAGGGCAACGTCTAGTTCTGCGTCGGTTGTTATAGGCTGAAATTGCAGATTTGGTGCTGTTGTCTTGTTGGCAGTTATCGATATTCCATCTAGAGGCTTAAAAATATTATCATTACCAATACCGACACCTACCAGCAACATGATTCCATAAATTAGCATTACCAAGCCTAGTCCTTTCCACAGTGTTAGCCAGTTAGGAAACTCATTGGCAGGTTGGGATTGCAAGATTCCCATGTACACTGAGGTACAAATCAGCAGTGTACCCCAGAGCAACGCAGTGACTACTGGATCTAAAACCCTCTCTAACAACAATATGGCCATACCCAACATAATTACGCCAAAGATGGCTTTGATTGCGTTCATCCAGGCACCTGCTTTAGGTAGCAAGCGCCCGGCGGAGGCTCCAATGATCAAAAGTGGGGTTCCCATGCCGATACTTAAGGCAAATAGGGCGAGACCACCTAACTTAGCGTCACCAGTTTGACTGATGTACAATAGGGCGCCAGCTAATGGTGGTGCTACACAGGGTCCGACGATAAATGCTGAGAATAAACCCATGAACGCTGCCCCTAGGATACTGCCCCCCCCCGTTGCTTGCTGCTGAGATTAGAGGCTTGAGTTTGCACAAAAGTAGGAATTTGCAGTTCATATAATCCAAACATAGATAGGGCTAAGGCTACAAAAACCAAGGCAAATGCTACTATGATTAGTGGATTTTGGAAGCTGGCCTGTAAGTTGTTCCCAAATAATCCTGCCAATACTCCGGCGGTGGTATACGCAGCAGCCATTGCTAGCACGTAGGCCAGAGACAATACCAAGCCTCTAACCGCGGTAATTTTATGACCTTGGCCAACAATAATGCTAGATAAAATAGGAATCATCGGCAAAATACACGGGGTAAAGGCCAAGAGCAGCCCTAAGCCAAAAAATGTTGCTACGATACCCCATATTGAGCTATGTTGTAATTTGTTAGCGAGAACATCCTGAGTAGCTAGTGATTGAGGTGGTAAAACAGGGGAATTAGCAGCCATCATGTCTGGTATTCCTGTGGTGGATGATCTAACATCAGATAGATCTAAATTAATCCTTTGCGTGATCGGCGGATAACAAATACCTCGCTCAGCACAACCTTGATATTTAACTACTAAGGTTACAGCTGTAGCTTGCGGATTATTGCGTATTATCGCAACCTGCATGTCAATGTTATCGTGATAAACTTCAACTGGTCCGATATTACCATCCGGTTGCAATCCGTTAGCTTTTAACACTCCTTGAGGCATCAATATGGGACCTAGCTCCATTCCCGGCGAATTTTCCAAAGATATATGGATGCGAGACTTATACAGATAGGTGCCATTAGCAATGGTCCATATCAAGCGTAATTGTTCAGAATTCTGTACTGTAGCAGTAAACTGAAAGGCTTGGTCGGGGGTTAGGGGGTCAGATTCTAGTAAACCAGGGACTTTATTGGAGCTGGTCAAAACGGATAAAGGATCGTTAGGATCGGAATGTAAAACAGTTAAATCACATATTAAACAGAATAATAGACCAATTAGGAGTATTATAGATCGGTACATTGTTCAATCCAAGATAAATAACTGGCTAAGCCATGCTCTATCGGTAGCGCTATAATTTCGGGAATTGCATACGGATGTTGTTGTTTTATCGTATCCTCTAAAGCTTGGTAGTGCTTAGAGTTAGTTTTTATCAGTAATAAGCTTTCATTTGCAGTTTCAATGCTGTCATTCCACCGATATACAGAAGTTACCGTGGGTAATATGGTAACACAGGCGGCATATTTTGAATCCACCAAGGTCTTAGCAAGCTGCTCCGCCGCGATTTGCCCTGGGCAAGAGCATAGTATTAATATTGCTTTAGTCATACCAAATTCCCAATATCCAGCCAGCTATGATTTTTTTGTAACTATCTATCTTTGATAAAACCACTTAGTCATTAATTAAGGCACCGGGGATGGAAGCCATCGATATCTACCTAGCCTGGCTGATACACCTCATCTGCACAGTAGGTAGTTACTCCTACCATTTGGCATGAAGGACGATTTAATACATTGATAGAAATAATCTTAATTTGCGAATGTAACGGCAGTATGAGAATGATCAGTAGAACCAGTATTAGACAGAACATGGAGTCTACATTCCCCATACTTGCATTTTGGATCGTATAAATAGCACCCGCGTGAGGATGCTATTCAGGATGGTTGTAACCGTTCTGGCCTAAATTGGCAATATGGAACGGCCATGGGGATAGCAGCTTAATGCCATTTGGGTTATTGCACCATATATGTCGAATAATAGTAGTATTTTGTTGGATAACACTTGTAGTGGGGCATACACTATTGTATTGATTAACTTAAAGCTTGCATTGCTGCTTGATAATCTGGTTCCTCAACTATTTCTGGCACTAATTGAGTATATAACACATGATTGTTGGCATCCAAGACCACCACGGCGCGTGCGGTTAAGCCAGCTAGTGGGCCATCCGTAATCAATACACCATAATCTTGGGCAAAGGTTTTATCCCGCATCATTGACAGTGGGATAACATTCTTGATCCCTTCAATACTGCAAAAACGGCCGGCTGCAAATGGCAAATCGGCGGAGATTACCAGGGCTACGGCATCTTCCCGATTGGCAAAAGTTTCGTTAAATTTACGCGATGAAGTCGCACATACTGGTGTATCCAAGCTGGGTACGATATTAAGTAGTTTTTTCTTACCAGCATAATCAGCTAGTGTCACATCTCTTAAATCACCAGCTACCAAGGAAAAATCTGGGACTTGGGTGCCTACAGCTGGCAATGCACCATTGGTATTGCAGGGAGATCCTTTGAGGGTTATTTGTGCCATAATTATATATTGAACCTCTGGTTAATTAATTATTGGTGGAATATGACATGATCCGAGATTTTGAGATGTTATTATACGTGCTAAAGTATCCCGATACAGGGATATTTCTTGATCAGTACGCAATTCAGTAGCACAGACCAACATGGAATTGCCAAGTTCTGGATAATCTGGTGCTAGGGCGTAGCCGCCTAATATACCATGTGCGGACAGGGCTTTGAGGCAATTCTGAGCCGAAATGGGTAGTTGTAGTACCTGTTCATGAAAGATGGAACGCTTAAATAACTTAGTTACACCATCGATAGTAGTTAGCTGCTGACTTAGCTCATTAGTGTTATTATGACAAGCAGTAGCAACTTGCGCTAGGCCGGTGCTGCCTAATAATGCCATATGAATGGTGGCGGCTGTAACCATAAGGCCTTGATTGGTACAAATATTAGAGGTAGCCTTAGAACGTCGGATGTGTTGTTCGCGAGCCTGCAAGGTTAGGGTGTAACCGATTTTGCCATTCCGGTCTTTGGTGGCACCGACTATGCGTCCTGGCATTTGTCGCAGGTAGTCTTTTTTGGTACACATGAATCCAAAATATGGTCCACCAGAGGATAAAGGTATTCCCAGGGGTTGACCTTCACCACAACAAATATCGGCACCTTTATTACCCCAGTTTCCAGGAGGTTGTAAAATTGCTAGTGCTAGCGGGTTAACTACTGCTATGGCCAAGGCTTTGTTGCTATGTGCCCAATTGGTAAGCGCAGCTACGTCTTCTAAAATACCAAAAAAGTTGGGTTGAGGTATAACTAAGGCTGTAATATCCTGACCTACATACGGTTCTAAAGCACCTATACTGGTGTTACCATTGACCATATCAAATGGTATTTCTACAAGTTCTAGGCCTTGGTTATGAACTATGGCCTGGGCTACTTTGCGATAAGTTGGATGTAGCGCACGTGGAATTAGGATGCGTTTAGATTTAGAGCTTTTATTGGCTCGTACCGCCATGAGCAAGGCTTCAGCTAAGGCCGATGCGCCATCGTATAGGGAGGCATTGGAAACTTCCATAGCCGCCAAAGACGTTATCATTGATTGATATTCGTACAGTAGCTGCAAAGTGCCCTGACTGGATTCAGCTTGGTAAGGGGTGTAGGCACTATAATATTCACCACGAGTAGCAATTTGCCATACCGCAGCTGGGATATGATGTTGATAAGCGCCGGCCCCCAAGAAACATAGGGGCTGGCCGTCTTCCCGAGCGCGTTGACGCATCAAGCCTGCTATTTGCGCCTCATTTATGGCTGCTGGAATATTGTTTAGTGTTCCACAACGCAGTTGGGGTGGTATTTCCTGAAAAAGGTCCTCTATAGCGGCTATGCCAATAACATCAAGCATGGCCTGTAATTCAGTAGCTGTATGGGGGATAAATGGCATGGAGATTTAATGCTCTTCAGCTTCAACTAGCCCAGTATATGCTGCGGCGTCCATGAGTTCATTCAGATCGTCTGAGTCATTCAGTTGTAGTTTAAACATCCAGCCTTCGCCGTATGGGTCTTGGTTAATCAGTTCTGGACTATCTTCTAGTGTTGTATTGATTTCGATAACTTCACCACTTAGTGGGCTATACACATCAGATGCGGCTTTGACTGATTCTACCACGGCACATTCGTCGCCACGTTCAAGGGTTGTGCCTACACTCGGTAGTTCTACAAAGACTAAATCTCCCAGTTGGCTTTGGGCGTGATCAGTAATACCTACGCAAATAATACCTTTGCCTTCATGACGAACCCATTCGTGTTCGGCTGTGTACTTAAAATACTCTGGAATATCACTCATTTTAGCTATAACCTCAATAGTGGTCTCAAATAATTGTAAATAGTTATTTCAAACTAAAACCAAGGCCAATATAACTTGAGGCTGCATGTCTAACACCCTCAATATGGTCCTTGTTTGCATAGATTCCTTGTTTTTGGGTCTAACTTCGTTGGTTGTCAATAATCTGAATTATTAATGTTACAAATAATTTTTCTATATTAATATTTTACCATTTTTAACAAACGGAGGCTTTACGATGCGCACTGGAGTCTGACGCTTGGATACTTCTACAGTATAATTAGCATCTTGCAGCGGTGCATTTAGACGTGCTAAGGCAATAGATCGTCTTAGGGTTGGGGCAAAGCTTCCAGAGGTAATAATACCAACTTGTTGATTATTAGATAATATAGGCTGGTGATTACGTAGTACGCCTCTGCCATCTAATACCAGACCCACAAATTTTGGTAATTCGACAGTTTGGCGTTGGTTTTCGAGAGCAGTGCGTCCA
>JXSN01000082.1 GCA_001276605.1 Achromatium sp. WMS2 | reverse complement strand
GTAATAACTCAAGATAAGATTATATTACCGCGCGCAGATATTTTACAATATGCTTTTGTGCTCAGACCTTTGGCGGAACTTGCAGGCTCTGAAGTACATCCCGTTAGTGGGCAAACTTATCAGGAATTATGGCAAAACTTTGATAAAACAAGCCAGTATTTAAAGCCTGTGACATTGGACTTATTGGTACTTGACGGCCAAGGATTAAAAACTGAACCGCGTTCGGCAACTGTGGTGCGTAATACCCTAGAAACCAAAATTAATGTGGCATTGAATCTGGATGGAACCGGTATCTCCAAGTTTAATACTGGAATTCCTTTTTTAGAACATATGTTAGATCAAGTTGCGCGCCATGGGTCCCTAGATTTAAACATTAACTGCCAAGGAGATATTCAGATTGATGATCATCACAGTGTGGAAGATATTGGTATTACTCTAGGGTTGGCCTTCAAACAGGCTTTAAATACTGGCTTGTTTTATCAAAGTTTTGCCATAATTCCTGATAAGTTTGCCCACTAACGGGATGTACTTCAGAGCCTGCAAGTTCCGCCAAAGGTCTGAGCACAAAAGCATATTGTAAAATATCTGCGCGCGGTAATATAATCTTATCTTGAGTTATTACCTGATCATCCCAAGTTAACAAATCCAAATCTAAAGTTCTAGGGCCGAATTTGTCCGCACTTCGATCACGTCCTAAGCTATTTTCAATAGTCTGTAAAGTGTTTAATACCGAACTTAATGGCTGCTCGACAGTACAGCCAACTATCAGATTATAAAAGGCTGCGCCAACAAAACCTTGCGCAGTACTCTCATACACATTAGATATTTGCAATCTACCATAGTGATGCTGAAGTGCAGCAATAGCACCCTTTAATGCAGTTTCCCGTTTTTGGTTACTACCTAAACTGATCCATACCTTCGGCATGTTATCAATACCACCTAATCCTGGAGAGAAGCTCGGTGACGTTCAATTACAACTCCCACCGCACCAGCACCTGTTATAGCACCATGTTTGTTTACTTTAACCCGTACCCAAGTTATATCAAACTCTTTGAGCAAGATGGCGGCTATTTTTTCAGCTAGCGTTTCTACGAGTTGAAAGGTACTGATTTCGACGAAGTTAATGATACGCTTAGCTACTGCTTTGTAATCAAGTGCAGCATCAATGCTATCGGCAATTGCTGCTTGCCGAATGTCACTAGCCATATCCAAATCAATGATTACAGTTTGTTGGATATCTCGTTCCCAAGCATAGACACCTATGACAGTTTTTATCTTTAAATCATGTAAAAAAACTATATCCACGAATAAATACCTTAACTTTAGCTTTAATATTTAATATTATAGTAATTGTATGTTTTTGCTAGAACTATCTAATTATTAATCAGTAGAGCGTGGCTTTTGTCCAGTATGCTATATCCCTTAGATTGATTAATTCCATCTCAGTTGGTACTCACCCGCTAATACTTTGATAACAAAATACATTGAGATATAACGAAAAATATTCTCCAAAAAAACAAAAAAACTTATGAAATCCACGAAAAATATATTCTGAATATGTTTTTATTTGGCTTCCAGTCATTACCAAATTGTTAGCGGGTGAGCACCCAGCTAGCCATGATCAAGATAAAATTCTGCCACTTTAGGCATCGGTTCCTCCCCTGCGATTTAATTAAACGCACCTTTGATTGTAGAATAATACAAATCGGTTGTTACAGGTGTCAAGTAATTTTAAATATTATATGCTATCCGCAGTTCAACATGTGCGTATAGGCTAAACCGCCAGCTGTGATAGGATTGAGGACTGTGGTATTTTGGCATATAATATTATTATGGCTGTTCCATTATAAAATGGGTATAATTTAGCGAAGAGCAATCTATTAGTAAATTTTTTAATATTATACATATATTGGGTGCTATATTTATGACTTACTCTGTCGATTTACGCAGCAAAATTCTAGCTATAAAAGAAAGAGATAACCTTACTTATAAAGAAACTGCGGATTATTTTGGCGTAAGCATTAACAGCCTTGTTCGATGGCACAATAAATTAGAACCACAAAAAACTCGTAATAAGCCAGCTACAAAAATCAACATGGATGCTTTATTAGAAGATGTCAGAAATTATCCTGACGCTTATCTTCGTGAAAGAGCAGGACGACTGAACGCCAGCGTAAGCGGGATATCCGATGCTTTAAAGCGTTTAGGCATCAGTTGTAAAAAAACATTTTAGCATCCAAAAGCAGATGATGTTGCACGCTAAGCCTTTCAAGAACGCATAGCGTATTACAAAGAAGCAAATATACCCTTGGTTTACGTTGATGAAAGCTGGTTTACAAACGATATGCCACGTCCAAATGGGTACGCGTCAATTGGAGAACGGTGCACGGGCAAACGTGACTGGCACTCAAAGGGTCGTACTAACGCAATTGGTGCTTTGTTAGGCGTTTTTTTAATTACAGTAACTTTGGTTGTTGGATCAAAGAATGCAAATGTCTTCTTTGCATGGATTATTCAATATTTATTGCCTAAATTAACAATAAAAAGTGTTATTGTTGTGGATAACGCATCCTTGCATAAACGATCAGATATTCAACAAGCTATTGAAGATGCAGGGCATATTTTGGAATATTTGCCACCATAATATTCGCCAGATTTAAATCCTATTGGGCATAAATGGGCGCAAACAAAAGCAGCTCGTAGACAACAAAGATACACAGTCAGTGAAGTTTTTGCGGGTAACATTTAACTATTTTATAACGTAACAGCTATATATTGAGTGGTGTATCAATATTACAGTAATTGTGACTTCCAAGGTGGCTATGAAGCCTTGTAATAGTGCATGGTTGTTATTTAGCCATGATCGGGAACGGGTGGAGTATGCGGTAAGTTTACCGGAAAATGCGCACATTCCGGAGTATATTCCTAATTTATTGCGGGATTAGTGGATAAGAAATAGGTTTTTTGAGATTAGCATATTGTTGTGGGGACGCTGGAGCGTCCCCGGCTGCGTTCCCACGCTGGAGCATGGGAACGATCAAAAGATGTTTTTGTGGGGACGCTGGAGCGCAGGAACGATCAAGATAGGATGGAGATTGGGAGTGACCGCACGCGTGCAATTACGCTACACTAATTGTACCTACTAGCTGGCATACACCATAAGATACATGGTAGTTGATGCCAGCAAAAGGTTGCATCGTGTTACTTACTAGCTTGACTCCGGGCCTTGGCAGCTTCTAGCTCTTGGCGTTGTCCCCAGTAATAAAGGATTAGACCAGCTACTAAGCCTACTATGGCTGAGGAGAGGACTGCTACTGAGCTGGTTGTGAAGTTTGAGTTTTGGGCTGCGGCTTGGGTGGTAAGAACTAGGCCGACTACGCTGATGGCTAGAACTACGGAGTCGGAAATAATTTCTCCCATGTCGAAACCACCAGCGCTGGCTACTACGAGTTTGCCTAAAATCAGTTGTAGTGCCCAGCTAACTACGCCGGCAAACATTAGGGCGAATGCTATCCAGTAGAACCAAGAAAATGCCAATGCGTCTGCTACCACGTAAATGGGGGCTAGGAGTCCGGCTCTGAGTCTAGCTGCCTGTTGGCTCTCTTCAATGAGTTTGGCTGTTTCAGCAGCCTTGGCTTGAGCATCAGCAGCTAGTTTATTTGCTCCTTCCTGAACCTGGGTTACAGCATTAGACACGCCTTCAGCAGCTCGATCCATTGCAGTTTTATTGTCAGCTAGGGCTGCTCCCGTCACTAGGCTGAGGGCTACAACGCCAGCTAGCATTTGTCCGAATACGTTTTGTCTCATTGTCGTACACCTGTTGTTGATGGATTGCGAAAAACAAAGTACACCGTTATTATTACTATGCTACCATTTGTTATCAGCATTGTTAAGTACTAATAACAAAATATTTTAACTATTTGAGGGTGCCGGCTGAATGCAGCACCCTCGATCACTCTATGGATAAGTAGCTAGGAACTATGCAGCGTTACGATCATTGTATGCCTCATTATGCGCTCCTTCCAGTGTTAATGTTACCACAGGAGTTGCGCAATCGTTTAGTTGCTCAAGCCTTAAGTTTAGCCTTCGTGCGCGAGCGCCAACATGGTGATTTGGACTTTTTGGAGCAACGTAGAGTTCGCATTGCCTTGTCCGATGTTGACTTGGATTTTACGATCACTGTCCAAAATAGGCAAATTTTGCCAGTAGTAGACGATGGTCCTGTGGATCTAACCGTGGGCGGGTCTTTGCATGACTATTTGCTTTTGGTTACCAGTCGTGAGGATCCGGATACTTTATTTTTTCAGCGGCGTCTACATATGCAGGGCAATACTGGTTTGGGGGTGCATCTCAAAAATTTTTTAGCCGGGGTGGATTTAACTAGTATTCCATTAGGTAATGTGCTGCAACCTACTTTAAGTTGGGGCTTAAGTGTCTACGAGTGGCTGGCACGTTGATATTTAATCACACTCTTAACCATATGTCAACCACATGCTAACTGTATTTTTAACTAATCTATGGCAAATAGGTCTGGATTTAGCGCCATCATTGTTATTGGGATTGCTCATTGCTGGTGTGTTGCATACCTATTTACCCAATGTTGTTCTGAAATTAAATCTCAATCAACCTGATTTTCGCAGTGTGTGGCGGGCTGCTTTGGTTGGAGTACCGTTACCATTGTGTTCCTGTGGTGTATTACCAACAGCATTGTCATTACGCCAAAATGGCGCCTCTTTGGGAGCAACTGTGGCCTTTCTTATCAGTACGCCTCAAACTGGAATAGATTCTATTTTGGTAAGTGCAGCGATGTTGGGGATGCCTTTTGCTATATTTAAGGTGATAACTGCTTTTTGTTCTGGACTGATTGGTGGTGTTATAGTTAACTATTTCGATACTTCCAAGCCTCAACCTAAGATTGACCAGAATGTCGCACCGCGTAGTAATAGTCAACTCCACCAAATACTCAACTATGCTGTATTTGATCTGCTGGGTGCTATCGATTTCTGGATTATAATTGGTATGATCATTGCTGCTGTCATCACCAGTGCTGTCCCTCCGGATTATTTGGCTCAACAAACCTGGAGCCAGGGTTTAAGTGGTATGTTATTGGTGTTACTTATATCTATACCCCTTTACATCTGTGCTACTGGCTCGGTACCAATTGCAGCTTCTTTAGTTGCCGCCGGTCTCTCACCCAGTGCTGCTTTGGTGTTTCTCCTAGCTGGCCCAGCTACCAATGTTGCTACCATCGGTAGTGTCTACCGCATTTTAGGCTCACGGGTACTATTTTTATATCTGCTGACGGTAATTGTGACTAGCCTCATATTTGGCCTGGCTTTCGATTTTATTCTGCCCAAACACGTTGCTCTGACGTATCACCATTTACACACTCCAAATTATCTGGCAGTAGCGGCTAACGTATTGTTAATTAGCATGTTGCTGTTTCTCAACGTCCGGCGCCTTATCTTAAAGTTTAAACCTGAGTCTTCCCTAATGTCCAACCAAATTGATCTGCAAATACAAGGTATGACCTGTAACCATTGCACGGCACGGGTAAAAACTGCCCTGGATCATTGCACTGGAGTAGACGCAGTCTCCATAAATCTTACCACTGGCGTAGCCAGAATTACTGGTACTGATTTGGATACTGACTCGCTTATTGCCGCTGTCGAAGCCGCTGGCTACACAGTGCAAAATTAATTTCCATTCTAGCCTCTAAACCATAATAATATGAGTGCTATTTATTCCCTGTACAATCATCCATCAACTCCCATGCCTTTTGTCCAGGGTATCCAGGTGGAGCTGATTACCTGTAATCCAGTGTCATTAATCCTTACTTACCACATTATTGGTAATCCAGAGGCGCTTAAAATTCCACCTCCTAGCAATAAACCACAGCCTCAAGACAACCTTTGGCAACACACATGTTGCGAAGCCTTTATTGGTAACACATCGGATACTAGTTACCATGAGTGGAATCTATCTCCATCTGGTAATTGGCAGGTATACTCGTTTACTGGTTATCGTGCCAACCAACAGCGATTAAATGTTACTGCCCCAGTGATACATACCAATATTGGTCAAGATCACTTAACTATTACCACTTACATACCTAACTCATGGCTAACTAATCCATATCCAACACCTACCAAATTAACCATGGGTTTATCAGTAGTATTGGCAGACAGATATGGCAGCCTGTATTATTGGGCCTTACAATGTCCACCTGGAAAACCTGATTTTCATAATCGGGATTCCTGGATTGGCTATATTAACCGCGGCTAGCAGCATTTAAATTTTGACCAATGATGCTTTAATATTAACATTGTAATATGCTGACCAAACGGTTATGTGGCCTTAAATAAGCATCGAGAATCATTCTTATATACTAAAATGACAGAACTAGACCTCATCGAAAACATAGATTTTGCCAAAGGTAATGGCCTGGTTACAACCATTGCTCAAGACGCCGCAACTGGCGAAGTGCTCATGGTTGCATACATGAATGCCGAATCTTTTCAACGCACGTTACAAACCAAGGAAGCAGTTTACTGGAGCCGGTCGCGCCAGTGCTTATGGCACAAAGGTGACCAAAGTGGTAACATACAAAAGGTCAAATCCATCTATTTGGATTGTGATGGAGATGCAATATTGCTCAAAATAGAACAGGTAGGCAATGCCGCCTGCCATACGGGTAAACGCAGCTGTTTTTACCGCCAGATAGACGATACCGGCATCCGGGATGTTGGAGCACAAGTTTTTGATCCCAAGGAAGTTTATACCAAATAGTTATGCATAACGATAAAATCCAACTACGTCTAGGACTCCCCAAAGGCAGCCTACAAGAAACCACTGGCAAACTGTTTAACTTAGCCGGATTTCGGCTGCATATGACCAGCCGCTCCTACTATCCAGACATTGACGATCCTGATCTACAATGCATTTTAATTCGTCCCCAGGAGATGGCCCGCTACGTAGAACAAGGGATCATAGATTGCGCCATAACCGGACTCGACTGGCTATTAGAAACCGCAGCTCAAGTACAAGAACTTGCCGATCTCAAAGCACCGTGGCCCAATTACGGCACTGTACGCTGGGTTATGGCCACCAAGGAAGGATCACCGTACAATCAAGTAACCGATTTACAGGGCAAACGCATTGCTACCGAGGCAGTTGGCCTAACTCACAGGTTCTTAGCGCAACACCACATAACCGCTAACGTCGAGTTTTCTTGGGGAGCTACCGAAGTAAAACCACCGATGTTGGCCGATGCCATAGTAGACGTAACTGAAACTGGCTCTAGCCTCCGGGCCAACCAACTGCGTGTAATACACACTGTCCTCGAGAGTACCCCGCGCTTCATTGCTAACCACGACGCTCTAAAAGACCACTGGAAATTAGCTAAAATTAAAGAGGTTCTACTCCTCCTCAAAGGCGCTATCGCCGCCGCTAGCCGGGTTAATTTAGCCATGAATGTACCTAAAGAGCACCTAGCGGTTGTTGCTGAGATGTTACCTGCCATTTCCACACCGACTGTCTCACCCCTAGTCGATCCAAACTGGGTAGCCTTAAGCACCGTAGTTTTAGAAACACAAGTACGCACCCTGGTCCCACGCTTACACTCAGCTGGAGCCCGTGGCATAATAGAAACCCCAATTCAAAAACTTATAGAGTAATAAACTTACACTATAAATCATAGACCCATATAATCTAAAAGATCAAACCCAACCATGTGCACCAAATCATATCGGCAACAACCCATTACTAGGACTACACCATAATGAGACTACGCACACAGGTTTGGGTATTTCTATTGATTTTCGCCCTCACGCCTCTCATAACAGTGGTGGTCATTAACGTACCAGTTGTATTTGACAATATAGAACTCTTCTACCAAAAAGCCCACCAACAAAATTTACAAGCCATATTTTTCGATTTGGATAAACACCTAGTCAACCGCCAAGAACTCCTGCGCCTGCTATCCAACTTACCAGAACCAGGCTTAATCCTAAGCAACACCAGCAGTCAAGAAACTATAGACGTATCCAGAGTACAATACACCAAATGGATCAACCAAATATTTCCGGATCAACGTGATATCTCCCAAATTATATTTTTAGACAACAAAGGTCAAGAAAGCTTCTGGCTAGAACGCGATAAAACTACTCATGAATGGCACCCCACAACTAACCCACCAGATCGCCCCGCCGAGGATTTCATGCGCGCTGCCGACAACCTAGAACCCGGCCGCGTACTGCGCAGTTACATTCGCCTTGACCCCAAATTAGGCACCAAAAACATTGAAAGATCAATGGTCTTACACCTCATTACCAAGGTTTTCGTCCCCACCAAAGGCCAGATAACAACCGTTGGTTCAGTAGTTATGACCCTCGATATAGGTGGAATAGCCCAGTCTTATCCAGGTACCATCTGGGTTAACAGCACCGGTAGTTACATTACAACAGAACGCCCTTATGCCAAAGAAGGCCAGGCCTTTAAAGACTACCCTGGCCTACAAAATGTATTCGTAAGCGGCACAGAACTGTGGAAAGGCAATGACGGTAAACAAATCCTGTGGAGAGCCCTATTTCCCACCGAAAATGCTGGATCCCTCTGGGTTGGATACCCAACCGGATCCCTCTGGGTTGGATACCCACTAGAACCAGAACCAATCATAAAATTTCGCGACGCCCTAGCCTTTCGAGTCATGATCGTAGTATTGCTACTAGTTGCCCTAGTTCTAGCCATGGCCCAATGGATTACTACCCACCTGGAACGCTGGGGTGACGAACTAACTGCCGGCATAGCCAACATTCTTAAAGGCAGCGAAACCGTCGCCTTCAACTGGCGTGGCCCCCGCGAAGTTAAAGCCCTAGCTCAAGACCTAACTAACCTAGCCCGCTCCCATGCCACCTATGCCAGAGAACTCGAAGAAACTAATCGTTATAAAACCGAGTTCCTAGCCAACATGAGCCACGAGTTGCGCACCCCCCTCAACTCCATACTGCTACTATCAAAATTACTAGCCGAACCCGATAGCAGCCTTACCCCCGAACAAATAAAACAGGCTCGAGTTATCCATCGCGCCGGCTGCGACCTGCAAGACCTGATAGAAAATCTGCTAGACCACGCCCGAATCGAGGCCCGAGAAACCGCCTTATACCTCGAATGGCTGGAAATCAAACCCCTAGTAGAACAACTGGTAGACCTCCTGCGTCCCCAACTGCTCCAGAAAAACCTGCACAATACCATTACTATCTCACCC
>JXSN01000081.1 GCA_001276605.1 Achromatium sp. WMS2 | reverse complement strand
AAAACTGCTTATGCATTAGGAATTGCATCTAATATTGCCATAAAATACGAGCGCCCAGTAGCCATATTTAGTATGGAAATGTCAGCAGAATCTTTAACTATAAGGTTAATGGCGGCTTTAGGACGTATTGAACAACAGCATTTGCGAACTGGAAGTTTGGAAAATGAGGAATGGACATTATTAGCTAATACGGCGAGTACTTTGGGAAAACTTCCATTGTTTATAGACGATACCCCGGCTTTGAATCCCATCGATTTACGAGCTAGGGCTAGGCGCTTAAAACGAGAACACGGGGATTTGGCCCTAATAGTTATAGATTATCTACAATTAATGCAAACTGCTAAGGAAAGTGAAAATCGCACTGCTGAAATATCTGCTATTTCAAGATCACTAAAGGCTTTAGCACGTGAATTAAATGTTCCTGTAATTGCGCTCTCGCAGTTAAACCGCAGCTTAGAACAGCGTACAAATAAACGTCCAATTATGTCTGATTTACGTGAATCTGGAGCTATCGAACAGGATGCGGATCTTATTGCTTTTATCTATCGGGATGAGGTTTACAACGAGGAAAGTGCTGATAAGGGTATTGCAGAAATTATCGTTGGTAAACAGCGTAATGGACCAATTGGTACTATCCGCCTAACATTTTTAGGCCAATACACTAAGTTTGAAAATTATGCCGAAGCGATTTATGAGGAAGACGGTTATGGAGCGTAGTAATACCTATCCAGTGGCTGTAATTGACCATGCTGCGTTACGCCATAATATGGCCTTGGCTAGGAAAAATGCCCCGAAAAGTAAAATCTGGGCTGTTATCAAGGCCGATGCATATGGACACGGTGCCGCTGAGATAGCCAAATCACTAGACAGTGAAGGCTTGGCAGTAGCGCGCCTGGCTGAAGCTAGGCGGTTGCGCCTTACGGAACCAACGCGTCCCATATTGGTTATGGGTGGCGTATACAATGTAGATGAGCTGCACGAAGCAGCAAATTTACAGTGTGATCTGGTAGTTCACAATGCCATACAGGGACAAATGCTCATTGATAACGGAATTACATATCCGGCCAAAATTTGGATAAAAGTTAATACCGGTATGAATAGATTGGGATTTAGTTTGGAAGAGGCAAAATTCTGGCTCAGTAAATTAGCATATGCTTCAAAAGTACCAGGACCACCTGGCCTCATGACGCACTTGGCTTGTGCTGACAATATGTTCGACGCGTTAACACTTTACCAATGTGAACGTTTACAATCCATTGCTAAATCGGATAATCTTTTGAGTATAGGCAATTCAGCCGGAATTCTAGAATGGAGCACAAGCCAAAGCGACTGGGTACGTCCCGGAATCATGTTGTATGGTATTTCACCATTTATTAAAGAGATAGGATCCGAAAGAAATCTGTTGCCAGTTATGACCCTGTACGCACAGATTATAGCCGTCTATCAGTGTCCGAAGGGGGCAGCCATAGGCTATGGTGACTACTACAGGTGTACAGAACCCATGACCATTGGCATAGTTGGTATAGGTTACGGCGATGGTTATCCACGCCACGTAAGTCTTGGTGCGCCGGTATTGGTTGAAGGACACATAGTGCCAACCGTGGGACGTGTGTCCATGGATATGCTGGCAGTAGATTTAAACAGTATTCCACAAACTAAGATTGGTACCGAAGTTGTACTTTGGGGCCAGGGGTTGCCAGTAGAAGAAGTTGCTAAGGTTGCCAGAACCATAGCCTACCAGCTATTGACAGGCGTTACCAATAGGGTTACCAGGTTACATATCAATTGCTAATAATAAGGATAACACTATAATAATCAACATACTGTTTGTGATAATAGCTGTGATGTCACATACAGCATAACGAGAATTGGGTGCCGATTATGACCAACCATATTTTTCCCAATGTTACACACAATTTAACGCCGCATGCTGGCACTGATTTGACTGAAAGTGGTCATAAACAAGATGCCGGGCCGGTTAGTCGAGACATTTATCGCTGTGGTTATGCGGCAATTATAGGACGTCCAAACGTGGGTAAATCTACTTTACTGAATAGATTTATCGGACAAAAAATAGCTATAACTTCCCACAAACCGCAAACTACTCGCCATAGTATGCTGGGAATAAAGACTACTGATAACGCGCAGATCCTGTTTGTGGATACCCCTGGTTTACATTTACGTGGTGAAAGCGCGTTAAATCGAACCCTCAATCGCGTGGCCCGTGGGGCTTTTGTGGGAGTAGATCTGATACTATGGGTAATAGAGGCTGGTCATTGGACCCCAGAAGATAACTTGGTGCTAGATGTCCTAGATTCTATCACTATACCATGCATTGCGGTAGTGAATAAGATTGACCAAATGCAGGAACGCAAACAGCTGCTGCCCTATATTGATACTTTGGCCAAGCGCCGAACTTTTGCCGCATTAATACCTGTATCCGCCCGTAGCAGCGAGAATTTAGGTCAATTGGAACAACTAATTTTGGGATTACTGCCCAGGTCAGCAGCTATTTTCCCTGCTGAACAAATCAGCGATCGCTCGCAACGCTTTTTTGCCGCCGAATTATTACGTGAGCAATTAACCCGGCGTTACTCCCAAGAACTGCCTTATCAGCTCTCGGTAACAATTGAAACTTTTTCTGAAGAAAAAAATTTGTTCCGAATTCATGCCATAGTTTGGGTGGAGCGGGATAATCAAAAGGCCATTATCATAGGTCGCGATGGCCAAGCACTCAAAGCTACCGCAAGCGCGGCGCGCCTGGAAATGGAGCGCCTGTTTGGCAGTAAAGTCTACCTAAATGTATGGGTTAAAGTTAAAGAACACTGGTCCAATGATATAACTAGTCTAACCCATTTGGGGTATGAACAAGCATCATGATATAATGTGGGCATAACCTTAGACATTTAACTTTTCGGTAGGTTCTATTTATGCTGTATTGGCCCATAAACAAGGATATTGGTTGATTTATGCCCACATTTACTATTATGCAGGCTTGGCTTGTACTTTCAGGTGCCATCATGTTCGAAGTAGCAGGTACCACCTGCATGCGCCTATCAGAAGGTTTTACAAAGCTAGTTCCATCCCTGTTAATCTTTGTCTTTTACGCACTATCATTTTCCCTCAATACCATGACAGTGCGTACCCTTGGGCTTAGCATTGTGTATGCGGTATGGGCTGGGGTTGGTACCATTCTGACCTCCATAATTGGCTATTGGTATTTTAAAGAACCCGCTACTGCCATGAAACTTGCTAGCACCTCACTTATCATGGTTGGCATCATGGGACTTTATTTGAGCTCACACCTCAGCACTCAATAACAGTTATTGATTCTAAATCATTATATAAATTATGTTTTAAAGTTCCATCCCAATTAGTACTGCGCGCCTTAGGTGGAGCGCGGTACTCAGCATCAACCGCGATTAGATACATCTTCAACAACTTTTATAGTGTAACGACATGCCCACTCCTCTTCAACCAGCGGTCTCGGATCTAATTGCTAATTGGATTAATCCAGATATACAAGCAATGATCGCATATCACGTTCCAGCTGCTACCGGATTAATTAAACTTGACGCGATGGAAAATCCCTACATTTGGCCAGCATCAATGCGTGCTGAGTGGGTAAAAATTATTAGTCAAATCGATGTTAACCGCTATCCGGATCCAGAAGCAGCAGCCCTAAAAATTAAACTACGCCAAGAATTTGCCATTCCCAATAATTTAGAATTGCTACTAGGTAACGGTTCTGACGAATTGATACAGATCCTCTTACTCGCGGTCGGTGGTAACGATCATATTGTGTTGTCTATAGAGCCAAGTTTTGTTATGTACCGCTTAATTGCTAATTGGACCAGGATAAAATACGTAGGGGTTCCATTAAAGCAACCAGATTTTACACTGGACATCAATGCAATCTTAACCGCAATTAAGCAGCTAAAACCGGCTCTCATATTTTTGGCATATCCCAATAATCCTACTGGTAACCTGTTTCCATCAGAGCTAATTCATCAGATAATCCGAGAAGCTCCAGGATTAGTTGTTATTGACGAGGCGTACGCTGCCTTTGCTAATGCCAGTTTTATCGATGAGATTGCTACATATAATAATTTATTAGTATTGCGAACTTTATCTAAGATGGGCCTAGCTGGCTTAAGATTAGGTTACCTAATAGGCACCAAAGACTGGATCGAACAACTCGCAAAAATTAGAATGCCTTATAATATTAATATATTGACTCAAGTAAGTGCTGAATTTGCGTTGCATTGCAAGGATATATTGGATGCTCAAACCAAATTAATCGTGGCCGAAAGAGGACGTTTACTACAATATCTATCTAGATTGCCGCAACTAACTGTGTATACTTCGGCGGCAAACTTTATCCTATTTCGGGTGCCTAGATCAGAACTAGTTATGGAAAATCTTAAAGCAGCTGGTATTTTAATCAAAAATTTACATGGCAGTCACCCGGTTTTGGACAACTGTTTACGAGTAACTGTGGGTACACCCGAGGAAAATTATAAATTTTTAACTGAAATGCAAAAAATATGTACTAATCGGAGTTAATCATGTTGAGTACCAGCCCCTGTCACCGTCGTATTGATGTAGACATTTCTAAACAGTTGATGACTATATGGAAAGATAACACCAAAGAATTAGAATACTTAATATCTACAGCCAAAAATGGCCCTGGTGAAGTCTGCGGTTCGGGCTGTACTCCTAGGGGTAAACATCGCATATGTCTCCGCATCGGTGCTAATTGTCCTGAAAACACCGTATTTATATCCCGACGTCCTACTGGTGAAATATATAGTCCAGAGTTAGCCGTGGCTAATCCAGGTCGAGATTGGATATTAACCAGAATTTTATGGCTGTCTGGTCTTGAGCCAGGTCGTAACTTTGGCGGTAATTTGGATACTCGACGCCGCTATGTGTATATCCACGGTACTCCTGACTCTATTACCCTGGGAGTTCCAGCCTCACATGGTTGTATTCGCATGCATAATCGTGAGTTAATGGAACTATTTGATCTGGTAATGGTAGGCACGGAAGTAAATATTTTTTAACTTACCCACCATAACAACTATAACGTGTACTAATCAAACTACATCGTAAAAGCATCAAATAATCTTTGGCTGTATTATCTCACTATCAAGCAAAGAAACGATTATAAAAGCACGGAGCATGAGCCTAAGTCTTGATTACTTGGTCCAGTGCAGGTAGTGGTGTTTACTGAGAAGCTAGATTTGGGGACCACAGGCCCCCAAAGTGAGAGTTTAATTAGCTTACCCAATGTGGGAAGGTGGTTACTGCCACCCTAAAGTTGATATATCACTATAAACCGATGCATACAACATATGGGGTGGCATGGTGCTAGTGTTACACCCAATTTAGGCAACGTAGCGCTCCCGCCACCGATAAGCTGCATAATAAACGTTAACCGGAAAATACAGCATATGAAACAGGTAGGTAAATGGTAACAATAGCAGTAAGGTAGCGCCCAGTAGGGAGTGTAGATAGACTATGCCGTGAACAATTTCCAACCGTGATAGAATCTCTGTCCAAATAACAGAATAGACTATAAATGTAACCAGCAAGTGGGATAGTTTAAACATACCCTTCACGCGTACTTTGCTGGCTGCTGGGTCTAGATCATTGACGATAGCGCCGCCTCTACCTCGCAAGTGGGTTAATAAAATAAAAGAGTTACCGAACAATGCGCTGGCGACAAATATCCAGGTTACTGCATTAAATATTTTTGCAAAGGGACCAAATAGGAATTCGGCCTGTAATGGTTCGGCATTGCCAAAAATAATGGCAAATATGTTGCTGAATGAGTAATTAGTTGAATTAACTATGCCTGTGCTTATATCTGGGATTGTGTTAACACCCAGTGCTAAGTGCCAACCTAGCATTAATAGACTGAGGGCATAACCAGCGGACAGTGTAATAATGCCGAGGTGATAAAAGATGACCCCCATGACTAACATCGGATTAGCCTTAACATGGAAGCGGGTAACAGGGTAGGCTATCACTTTCCATACTGCCTCAGTCCAACCTATTTTAGGTGGTGGATCTAGCAGGTTCTTGGCCATTCCCGGATAGGATGGTTTGGATAAGCGCACCAGGTGCAATCCAATGCGGTATAGCAAACCAAGTGCTGCAATCGATAGGGCAGTTGGGGCATAAATATCAAGAATTGGAATTAACGCATGCATGGGATATAGTCTCCTGAATAATCAGCCAACTTTGCGTTGCTGCCCAGCTTCGGCGCTTGACGCTCCGACTTCATTGGCAAGTGATTCAAAGTAATTCCAAAAGTCCGGAGTTACATTGGCATAGTTGTTGATGTTAGGGTCTTTGCGTAGTTTATCCAACATAGCTGGAAAGCGCGGATCCCCCTTCATTGCATTCAGTGCCCCTGTGAGCGAGCATCTGCCGGCATTCTTACCCAATCTAGCTAGGGCTGCTGGAGTCCGTACCCGGTCTACCTCACCTCGTTTTGCCAGTGCTTTCATCATGGCATCATAGACAATCTCAAAAAACATCCGTGCCTTGCGCTTCTGGGGAGTTGCCTGCTGATAATGTTCAGTAATATCTTTCATCCCCAGGTAACAGACCGCGCATGGGGTTGTCACTAGATCGGCTCCGGTGTCCGCGATTTGGTTGGCCTTTAAACGGGATATTTTCCGCCGCAATTCTGTCTGTTCTGGTAATCGCATTCCTCCGGCACCGCAGTTACAGCAGTAATTTTGTTCCTGGTTGGGGATCATGTCGCGAAAATCCTTTACCAGGCTTTTCAGCATAGATCTATATTTATCCCCCAAACCAGAGAGACGCACGACATAGCACGGGTCATGAAATGTAACCGATTGTTCAATCTTTTCAACCGGAATTCGACCATCATTGATGCATTGTTCTATTATGGTATCAATGGAGATGATGGGGAATTTAAACTGCCGCCCAAGGGTTTCTGAAGCGTCGTAGTACATTGTGCGTTCATCGCATCCACACTCAGCAACCACGACTGTTTTTACACCCAGTCGCTCTGCAACTGCTTCCCACTCCAACAGCAATTGTTTGGAAAGCTGATGATCCATTGCAATATGGTCTACTTCGGTGCCGGTATCAATGACTTCACTGGATACCGTGTAATCTACACCCGCAACGTTGAGGATTTTGATCAGTTGGATACCCAGCTCTGGGATCTTGGTATTGCCAGCTGCTGGACATACAAATAGATATTCCGCACCTTTTACGTCAACTGGTGTGTCGACACCTTCATATTCCAGCAGTAAACCCGGTCTGGTAAACACCTCTTCTCGACTCAAACCAAAGGAATGGCGTTTGTCACGAGTGTTGTCCACTATGGCCTTGATGGTTGGGTTTTCTGTGGATAATCCAGCTTCAAAATAGGCTGCTCGTGCCACGCGAAAGATTCTCCTGTTAGAGATTCCAACGGGGCAGGATAAAGTGCAGCGTCCGCAAAGAGTACATTTAAAGTATTGATCCATGTGCTCTTTGAGGTCATTGACAGTTGGTTTAGAGCGTAATCCAAACGCAGCTTGTAACTTACCCAATGGCGTGCCATGAGCGTGCCAAACATCACGAATAAAATCAGCCCGAACTCGCGGCAACATCCTCTTGTCACCTGTTTCAATATACCACGCGCAAGCTTGGCCACACTGATTGCATCCCAAACAACCTTCTATGTTTAGGGCAATGTCTTCGGCATTAAACCACTTACTCAGTGTGTCTACGAAAGTCCGCATTTGTTGTTTTTCTTTATTATTCACTGCGTACTCCTTAAGCGACATTACTTCAGACAAAAAAATTATTTAATTTATAATAAAAAATTATACATAAAGCTGTCAAGAACTTTTTTTAAAAAAAAATATAAACATAATTATTAATTTAGAGAATAATTATATTATATGTTAGTGAGATTAGATGGTTATTAACCAACATTGAACAAGGTAATATCGAATTTTAATGCTAACGGGCCTTATGCATTTAACCAAATCAAGCTTCTTACTGTATTTTAACTCAAAAAATGATGCTATTAGATTAAGTCTTGTTTTTTCTAATATGTCACATTAACTAGAACCAAGAATATAATTTGCGGAAATATTGTTAAATAGCATATCTTTGATATAAGGGAATTCAATAATAAATCTGGTTCCGCCAAACAAGGCTGGCGAGCCAATGCTTATGGAGGCTTGATGAAATTCAGCTACCTCCTTTACAATCGCAAGCCCCAGACCTACGCCCTCGGTACGGGTGTCATCGGTTGCCTCATTCCTATAGAAACGTTCAAATACCCTGGCACGATCCGAAATTGGAATTCCTGGACCATTATCCTCTACCTCTAAAAAGGCATTTCCACGTGGTCTGCGTCCACAACGAATGTTAATTTTTCCCTGTGCTGTTGAATATTTGATGGCATTATCAACTAAATTACTTAGCATTTCACGTATTAGCCAGGCTAAGCCATAAATCTGCGCCGGTTCAAGCTCAAATCCCAGGTCCATGTGATTAGCTAGAGCGGCATCAAACCACTCAGAAGCGTTTTCTTCTATGAGTTGATCTAACATGATGTTTTTAAGCATTCTATTGTTGACAGCCTCGGGACGACACCTGGCCAATGCCAATAATTGATGGGTCAAACGCCCAAGTTTATGGATAGCGGTTCTTAATTTATACATGCGCTCCAGTTGTTCTGTGGATTGCGAATCAGAATCATCTATAATCATATCCATTTGCATGTAAATGCCGGTTAATGGATTTTTTATCTGGTGAGCAACATTGGCAATAAATCTTTGTTGAGCCGCTGCCATATTTGCTTGGTATTCTGTGTAACAACTCACTGCTTTGGATAAGGCCTCTATTTCCACCGGCAAATCAGGCATATCTAATGGTTGAATAGCACAAGTGTACTGACGCTTGTTATTGGGATTAATTGGGATGTTATCACTATTATCTGGCTTAATCTTGTACCGGTGCAAAGACCAAAGCCTGGATAACATAAAGTCATTTCTAAAAAATCTTAACTCTTTTATATACCAAGCTAATCTATTTTCCTTGTTTAATTCTCTAGCTTGATTTGCTTCATCAGCGCAACTTGCCGTCAATTGGTTACTTAAAAAATGTAGCGGTAATACAATAGATCTTTGAAGGCGAGTTGCCATTAGTCCAGCAAGAAATATTGAGATAATACCAACCCACATAATTAAAACTAGAGTTTTCCACGCCAGCATTAGCATTTTTTCATCAGTAACAGTATTTTTATCCACCACTTCGCGGATTTGAT
>JXSN01000009.1 GCA_001276605.1 Achromatium sp. WMS2 | reverse complement strand
GAGCCTGTTGCAATTCCATAACCCAAGTGGCATAAAACGCCTCCGCCATACGAATCGGAATGCCGACAACTGGTAATTCCTTAGCTCCAGCAACTAGAGCCCGGACACAGGATTTGAGAAAAATTTGCGCTTTGATCATGGTGGTATATGGCTCCACTATAATAAACTAGTATAGTTACCTACTTTAACTCAATAACCGGATTTAAGCAAGATTAAATTGAATTCCATGTTCAAATTGTTGCTATGGCCCTTCGGCCCTTCGACAAGCTCAGGGACCGGCGGGCGTTGCCTGAGCCTGTCGAAGGCAACGCGTAGCATGAAAAGGTACACGATGCGTACCCTACCTGGCTACCTGGCTGTGGATAACATACTCACAAATCCGTCCTGGCCGCTGCTATTATTCGGCTGGGCCCCAGCGCTAGTTCCCGGAAAATTAGCCCGTAGGGCGGGAGAAACGCAGTGAATCCCGCCAATTGTAGATTTACACCACCTGCATAGACCTCACCCCCCGCCCCTGTCCATTGATGGAGAGGGAGAAAGCGCTCCCAATTTTGCGGGCATTGTACCAATAACTCATCCCTGGCTTCTGAATTCCGGCAATCCATGCCGTAATGACGAGGTGAGGTAAGTAGCTACGCAAGCTTAACGCTATTTTAGGATAGCCCGCCAGCCGCCACGGGAGGGTAGGCATAGTTTGCATATGCCGGTAGATGAGCTATTAAACGTCGCGGTTACGCTTTTGGCTGCATTCATAATTACAGTACAATTACCACTGGTATTGGTGCAAGCCCCAGACCAACTAGCAAACACTGATTTATTTGCCACAGTAGCGGTGAGGGTTACTGCGGTGCCGCCACCATAGGTTTCGCTACAATCGCTGCCACAATCAATTCCCGCAGGAGCGCTGGTGACTGTGCCACTGCCGATGCCGGTTTTCAATACCTCCAATCGGGGCCCTGCCAAGTCTGTGGATAACATACTCACAAATCCGTCCTGGCCGCCGCTATTATTCGGCTGGGCCCCAGCGCTAGTTCCCGGAAAATTAGTAGACGAGGCGTAACCAGCCACATACACCGCGTCACTGGTTACGGCCATGGCATGGATTCGATCAGCACCAGAGCCGCCTAAATAACTACTTTGCAGGAGAGAGGTCAGACCTAGATTTAATTTGGCCACCATGCCGTCGCTGTAGCCACCTAGGACTTACGCAAAACATCCCTAATGGGTTAAAATAGGCTAGTTAATCACCTGGTTAAAAACTGGTAACAATAGTTGTGAAGAAAACGGTAACACGCCTCGATTACTGTCAGTATCTACTGGTTAGCCAAATTAACTATACGCTAACTAACTTTGCTGACCACTGTGCTTCATTCAGCCACGATGCCATCAACCGTTACCTACGCAGAGAACGGATAACTCCAAGACTTGTTTGGGATAACGTGCGCAGCCAAGTAGTGCCAACACCCAAAGGCTACTTGATTTTTGATGATACGGTATTAAATAAGGGTTATTCGCATAAAATTGAGTTAATACGAAGACAATGGAGCGGCAACGAAAAGGCCATAATCAAAGGTATTGGTATAGTTACTTGCGTCTATGTTAATCCAGATACTGATGAATTTTGGCTCATTGATTTTCGTTTTTATGATCCTGATGGCGATGGAAAATCCAAACTCGACCACGTTCATGAGATGCTTTCTAACGTCGTGTATCATAAGCTGTTATCTTTTCATGCTGTTTTGATGGATGCATGGTACGCCACCAAGAGTACCATTCAATACATCGAGTCCCTGGGAAAAGTTTACTATTGTCCGCTTAAAAGCAACCGATTGGTCGATGATTCTGGTGGTATTCAAAAATACCGCCGCATCGATTCTCTTGAGTGGAGCAAAAATGAGCTGGATCGTGGAAAAATAATTAAAATTAGAGGCTTTCAAAAAATCATAAGGTGCGTCTATTCCGGGTTGAGGTGTCTACACACCGCACGGATTGGGTTATAACTAACGACCCAGCTCGGGATTCTACAGTGGCAACACAAGAGTGTGTGGCTTCCGTTGGAAAATTGAGCAGTTGCACCGTGAAGGCAAACAATTGACAGGCATGGAACGCTGTCAATGTCGCAATGCCAGCATTCAACGTAATCACGTTGGATGCGCCTTTTTGGTATGGGGTCGGCTTAAACATTTTGCGGTTCAGACAGGTAAAACGGTTTATAAGCTCAAACACGGTCTCTTAGATGATTATCTTGTTCAGCAGCTCAGAAATCCGTCACTTAAAATGGCTTTGGCGTAAGTCCTAAAATAATAGAATGTAACACAATATTGTGTAGATCAAAAATACAAGTGGTTTTAATGCTAATATTAAGTGACCTATACACATATTATAGCACTTTTATTATGGATTGGTGAATAAATAGCGCTATTTATTATTAATCATTACTTACTAAAATATGTTAACATATAATATTGATTCGTAAATCACTGTGTGAAAGTGTTGTCACTACCATTGGATTTCACCTAACGAGTATAAATTTACCCAACATAGCATTTTTTGAGCAGTAATTGCCTTGTATAAAATATGGTCGTTATGCCTTGATGTACGGTTTTATGACCTCATAGAATTGATAAATATTGTGCAGCAATTGACATTCATGGTTGCAAAATTTATATTTGACCCACCCAATGTATGTTATCCTAGGTCATTCGTACTGTGGTACACAGGTCAAATTAGATCTAGCTGACGATATACATACGAACATCGATACTTTTCATCAACTCCAACTTTAACTTTAATATTCCTGAGGTCAACGTAAGTGAATAGACGTTCCATTTCTGTTGCTGGAGCTTCCCTAGCCGCAGTTCTGCTTCTCTCTGGTTGCGCCACCGATAAATTGCAGCTGCAAATTGATGAAGTGCGAGCCATAGCACAAGATGCCAAGGCCACTGCTGATCGGGCCCAAATGGGAGCCGATCGGGCGGATGCTGCATTCAACCAAGCCAACGCTGCTATGGCCAAGGCTCAAGACGCTTACTCCATGGCCGCTTCCGCTCAATCCTGTTGCGACGACAATCGGGAGCGTGTAGACCGCATGTTCAAGAGGGCGATGAGAAAATAATAGCTCGTCCCCTAACCAGGAGCCTCCTGGCTCCTGGCCATAACTTGCCAATAACTGCGTTATGCCAGGCAACAATCCATCCTTCGTAACCTGGTTCCGTAGCGCCTCCCCCTACATTCATGCCCATCGCAGCAAAACCTTTGTAATCAGCTTCGGTGGTGAAACCGTAGTCAAAAATAATTTTCCCAATTTAATCAGCGATATAGCGCTGCTACATGCCTTGGGTATTAGCATTGTGATAGTGCATGGTGCCAGACCCCAAATAGAGGCGAAATTGAAAGCCCAAGGCCAGGTTTTACACTATGTTGGCGGCTTGCGTATTACTGATTCTGATGCCATAATCTGCGTAAAAGAAGCTGCTGGTTTGGTACGAATTGAGATCGAATCATTGTTGTCTATGGGCTTAGCCAATTCGCCTATGGCAGGTGCAAAAATACCGGTCGCATCTGGTAATTTTGTTATTGCTAAGCCACTTGGTATTCATAATGGGATTGATTATCAACATACTGGTGTAGTACGCCGTGTAGATAAGGCGGCAGTTAAGCAACGTTTACATGCTGGAGCCATAGTATTAATTTCACCACTTGGATACTCGCCTACTGGCGAGGTATTTAACCTCAGTTCGCAGGATTTAGCAGCTGAATGTGCCATTGCGTTGGCTGCGGACAAATTAATTGATGTACTAGAAATTCCCTTGCCACTGGATACCAATGGAAACACTGCTAATTCCCTAACTCCGAATGAGGTAACTGCAATTTTAAATAGTCCTCAGGTTTCGGAGCTAATAAAACCACATTTACAAGCTGGATTAAAAGCTTGTCAGAATTTAGTGCCCCGAGTGCATTTGATAGATAACAGGCAAGATGGTGCTATTTTAACAGAACTGTTTACCATCGATGGTACTGGTACTCTAATTACAGCTAATCCTTATGAAATAACTCGTACAGCTACTATTGAGGATATCGGTGGTATTCTGGAATTACTGAAACCATTAGAACAACAGAATATTTTGATACGACGTTCACGCGAGTTGCTAGAAACTGAAATCGAGCGCTTTACAGTGATGGAGCGTGATAATACCATAGTCGGTTGTGTGGCTCTATACCCGTATCCAGAAACGAACTGGGCCGAATTGGCCTGCTTGGCTGTGCATGGCGCCTATCAACGTCAGGGGCGCGGAACCGTGTTGCTAGCAATTGCTGCCAACCAAGCGCTTAATTTAGGTATATCACGTATTTTTGCTTTGACAACTCAAACTTCCCATTGGTTTTTGGAGCATGGTTTTGTTACGTCCTCTATAGATAATTTGCCAACGCAGCGCAAAAAAATCTATAATCCACAACGTAATTCCAAATTATTTATAAAAAGCTTAAAACCTAAATAACAATTGGTAATGACATTTAGTTACAATTACGTGTTGTCATTTTGCATTGCATTAACTACAATACTCCATAAAATATAGTAGCCAATATTTCTCCTGAAATATAGCACCCTAGACCCATTGCTGGAGTGTTGTATATATCAGGTATGATTATTTGTATTACAATGGGATACTAGAGATAAGTAACCATGAGCATAACCTCCAAACAGTCAGTTATTGAGCAGTACAAACGTAGTCAAACCGACACTGGGTCGCCAGAAGTACAAGTTGCCCTCTTTACTGCCCGTATTAACCATTTGACTGAACATTTCAAAGTTCACACCCAAGACCACCACTCACGCCAAGGTCTGTTGCGTCTCATTAACTCTAGGCGTAAGCTACTCAACTACCTCAAGCGCAAAGATTTGGAACGTTATCAAGCACTCATTGCTAATCTTGGCTTACGCCGTTAGTCCCAGCAACGTCCAACCATCGGGAGCGCGATGTGAGTCGAATAGTCAAAGAATTTCAATATGGTGAACACAAGGTTACTTTAGAAACAGGGGAAATAGCACGTCAGGCTGATGGGGCCGTGATGGTAAACATGGGTGATACTGTGGTTTTGGTTACCGTAGTCGCGGATAAAACCAAGTCAACAGAAGGTGATTTCTTCCCATTAACTGTAGATTATCAAGAAAAAGCCTATGCGGCTGGAAGAATCCCAGGCGGATTTTTCCGCCGTGAAGGGCGCCCTGGGGAGAAAGAGATTCTTACCGGACGCTTAATAGATAGGCCATTGCGTCCGCTATTTCCTAAGGGATTTAACCATGAAACCCAGATTATTGCTACGGTAAAATCCCTTAACCCACTAGTTGATCCGGAAATTCCTTCCTTAATTGGGGCCTCGGCTGCCCTGAGTGTATCTGGATTACCATTCTCAACCCCTATGGCAGCTGCCAGAGTTGGCTATAAAGATGGTAAATACATACTTAATCCACCCTCTACTGGCTTAAGCGCCACCTTAGATCTGGACTTGGTGGTAGCAGGTACTGAGCAAGCAGTGCTGATGGTAGAATCGGAAGCAAACGAATTGCCAGAATCGGTAATGCTCGGTGCCGTGTTGTTTGGGCACGAACAAATGCAGGTAGTAATTAATTGCATCAAGGAACTAAGCCAAGAAGTTGCTAAACCTCCATTCGTTTACAAGCAAATGACAAAAGACTCCGATCTAGAGTCAGAAATAGAGCGACTAACCAGAGCCGAGTTTGAAGGTGCTTACAGTATTGCTAACAAGCAGCTACGACATGCTCGAATCAACGAAATAATATCTAGCGCTGTAACCCAACTATGTAGCCCTATCCCAGGTGTTAATCCACGCTGGTCTGAGGTCCAAGTACGCACGGAATTGGAAAATATTCAGAAGCGCATAGTACGGGGACGGGTCTTAGCCGGTCAACCGCGTATTGATGGCCGCGATTTAAATACAGTGCGTCCCATTACCATTCGTACTGGAGTATTGCCCCGCACTCATGGTTCGGCCTTGTTTACACGTGGTGAAACTCAAGCATTAGCCATCAGTACCCTAGGTACCGAACGCGACTCCCAAGTCGTAGATGCATTAGATGGTGAATATCGCGAACATTTCATGCTGCATTACAACTTTCCACCGTTTTGCGTAGGTGAGATTGGACGGGTAGGCAGCCCTAAACGGCGCGAAGTTGGCCACGGCCGCTTAGCTAAACGTGGATTGTTAGCTGTTATTCCCAATATCGTAGAGTTTCCATACTCAGTACGGGTGGTATCCGAAATTACCGAATCCAACGGATCTAGCTCTATGGCCTCCGTCTGCGGTACTAGCCTAGCTCTGATGGATGCCGGAGTTCCCATTCGGTCCCCAGTAGCAGGTATTGCCATGGGTCTCATCAAGGAAGGAGACCGATTTGCGGTACTTACCGATATTATGGGCGATGAAGACCATCTTGGTGATATGGACTTTAAGGTCGCGGGCACCAGTAAGGGCGTCAATGCCTTACAGATGGACATTAAGATTAACGGTATTACCAAAGAAATAATGGAGTTGGCCTTAGCTCAAGCCAAAGTGGGCCGCTTGCATATTTTGGCGGAAATGAATAAGGTCTTAGCCAAACCTCGTACCGAAATGTCTGAACATGCCCCGCGTATTCTGGAGATGCGCATTGATCCGGATAAAATTCGCGATGTTATTGGTAAGGGTGGGGCAACTATCCGGGCCATTACGGAGGAAACCGGGGCCACTGTGGACATTACTGATGAGGGAATGGTAAAGATCTTCTCCGCTGATATGCGGGCTGGCGAAGAGGCTAAACGCCGTATCGAACTCATTACCGCAGATGTGGAGGTAGGTAAGGTTTACCGAGGCCGTGTCGCAAGACTAATGGATTTTGGGGCCTTTGTTACCATTTTGCCAGGCAAAGATGGATTAGTACATATTTCGCAAATATCCGACGAACGCGTGCAGAAAGTCAGTGATAAACTTGCTGAAGGTGATATTGTTACCGTCAAGGTTTTGGAAGTAGATAAACAAGGCCGAGTACGCTTGAGTATGAAGGCTGCGGAGATTAAAAGCTGATTGCTGGCTATCGTTTGGCAATTTTACTGACTGGCAAATACCTAGTTTAGTCGTTTTTATGAATTCAGGGCGCGAGAGCGCCCCGAACAAGGTTTCAGAATACGCGTTAAGACCTGTCATAAAGCCAGGCAGGTCTAACATATTTCAAAACCGATCGACCTTGCTATCTGGTTAAAGTCTAATTTTAGCTTAATGTTGTAATATTCACATAATGAACGTATCTATAACATGATACGTCCCATCAATCTTAATCCACTTGTAACATTATCGATGCTATGGACAAACAATTACTTGATATCCTAGCTTGCCCCCGGCCTGGCTGTAAGACCAAACTGCGCTACTCACAGGAGCGGATGGAGCTAATTTGCCCTGGAGAGCGGCTAGCTTATCCTATTCGCGATGGCATTCCTGCGCTACAGATCGAAGATGCCCGGGAGATGGTGCCGGAAGAAGATGTCCCACCCGCCTAACGACTCAATTCCAGAATTTCGAATCGTTATTCCGGCGCGTTACGCTTCCACACGGTTGCCAGGTAAGCCCTTGCTTGCTATCAATGGCAAGCCTATGCTGTGGCACGTTTATAATCGAGCCTGTGCCAGTGCGGCAACCGAGGTGGTAATTGCCACTGATGATAATAGGATTGCTGAGGTTGCCACCGCGTTTGGTGCCACTGTGTGCATGACGAGTTCTCAACACAATAGTGGTTCGGAACGCATTGCGGAGGTTATAGCTATCCTCAACTGGCCAGCTAACACTTACATCGTAAATTTGCAGGGCGATGAGCCTTGTATGCCGTATCAGCTGCTTAATCAAGTTGCCCACAATTTACATGTGTATAAAGAGGCGGCTATGACTACCTTGGCTACCCCTATATTTGCTTATCAAGCTATGCTGGATCCTAATGTAGTTAAGGTGGTATTGGATACCAGTGGTTATGCCATGTATTTTTCACGTGCCCCAATTCCTTGGCGGCGTGGTCAATTTGACGGTTCCGCAACTGTTACTACGTGCATCAGTAACACATATCGGCATATTGGTCTGTATGCATATCGGGCGAATTTTCTCCAACAATATTTGAATTGGCCAGCGACACCTCTGGAACAAATGGAGTCATTGGAGCAGTTGCGGGTGTTGTGGTATGGTCAGCGCATTCATGTAGGAATAACAAATATAGATCTGGGGCCTGGTGTGGATGTAGCCGATGACATTCGTAAAGTAGAGCAATATTTGAATACTCATTAGTAATGGCCCAACAGTAATAAAATTCGCACGATAAAGTTGCTCATTCCCATACTCCAGCGTAAACCGTAGGTGCAATTACCATATTTATAGTTCCTATGCTCCAGCGTGGGAACGCAGACGAGGACGCTCCAGCATCCCCACAACAACAAAACCTGATCGTTCCCACTCTCCAACGTCCCCACCACAATATAAAAATAACTCCAGCACTCCAAAATTTCTCTAGACTTGCTATTACCAAGAGATGTACTATGAACCTATCCCACTATTAATTTTCCTATCCATGTACAACAAATGATACCCAAGGTAAGAAACGCATTGAAATAGACAGATATACATTCCCAACGTACCACCAATCTGCGGTATTTCCTTTGTAACCAGGCAAACGCCCGCTCTGCTTGAAAGCGTGGTGTGTTGTTCTTTAATGGCCTTCCAGGCGGCTTTTTATCATTCCAGACTCGTTTAGGAATTTGGGGGCGTGTGCCTCGTTTTCGTAGACGCTTCCTTAAATCCTTACTGTCATAGCCTTTATCTGCTGCTAACACCTTAAAGTGCTTTTTTGGTCTTCCAACTTTACCAGTTCGGACTTTTACCGCATCTAATAATGGTATAACTTGATGTATCAAAATGCCCTTACCTTTTCCCCCATATGCAACTCCATCACCACCTCCTTTGCCAGGGGAAAAAGAGCCACCTACAGCCCCATATTGCCATTGGATTTCGCCTCTGTTATCTGCCTTTCCTAGTATTCGTGATTGCATTTCCGCCATAGTGCCATCCACCTGCCATCGCTTTAGCCAGCGATGGGCTGCACTCTTTGATGCCCATTATTCACCGATTGGTACATCGCACCAACGACATCCAGTTATTAGTATATATAATAATTTATTCAATATTTTACGAAAAGGTATTGGTGGCATTCCTCGTTTACGTATTTTTGGAGTAGGAAATAAATCAGCAAACATTTGCCACTCAGAATCACTTAAACCTTCAAATCGCCCTGCCATGTTTCTTCCTCCTTAAAATTCAAGCAATATGTTACACCCAAACTGTATTAGTGGGATAGACTCATTATTCTTTATACAATTGAATTATTATATACTAAAGTGATAGGTGGTAAGCTATAATAGGGCAATTTTGGCTGGTATTACGCAACCAATTATGATACAATTGGGTCCTTGGTAATCTGGTTTTGAAAACGTTACTAAATTTTATCTACAGGACTTACGCATTGGTGAGATGTAGCTTGCAGCATTGCTAAAATGGTACTCAACAAAATCAAATAGTTAACTTATTTCCTGCGTAAGTCCTAATCTATGAACTTTACTTTATTTGAGAGGATCTGATTTTTATATGCCCAATGTACGAGTGAAAGATAATGAACCGTTCGAAGTTGCGATGCGTCGCTTTAAGCGTTCCTGTGAAAAGGCTGGGGTACTAGCCGAGGTACGGCGTCGGGAATTTTATGAGAAACCAACTAGCGAACGCAAGCGTAAGGCGGCGGCGGCGGTGAAACGTCACCAGAAGAAGGTCTTCCGTGAAAGTAGACGTTGGGAACGCCAATTCTAAAACCTCGGATATTGGGATCATGTTAAAACAACGCATTCAAACCGATATGAAGATTGCTATGAAGGCTGGGGATAAGAGCCGCTTAGCAGTGATCAGGTTGATTTTAGCAGCTATTAAGCAGCGTGAGGTTGATGAACGTATTGTACTTGACGATGTGCAGGTGATGGCTGTTTTAGACAAAATGGTGAAGCAACGGCGGGAGTCCATAGTTCAATTTACTCAAGCTGAACGTGGTGATTTGGTAGCTCAAGAAAACTTTGAGCTGGAAATTTGCCAGCAGTATTTGCCCTCTCCATTGGATGATTCAGCTATTCAGGCCTTGATTAATCAGGCTATTGCGGCAACGGCTGCCTCCTCAATTAAGGATATGGGGAAGGTTATGAGTTGGTTAAAACCCAATATTCAGGGCCGTGCCGATGCTGGTGCGGTAAGCGCTAAAGTCAAAATTGCACTTAATCCGTCCTAACCTTAGCCAGGTAGCCAGGATCGGGGCGAGCCAACGGGATTGCTCCCGTTAGCCCTCCCACACCACCGGACATGCGGTTTTCCGCATCCGGCGGTTGATTCCAGCAGGCTTAGCCCGCAAGCTACCACGGCAAAGTAAAACCATAGCGATTTAACGTGGCTGTTCTTAATGCTTGTTGTATCACTACATGCTTAGAAATTGCCCAAGCACCTAATCTACAACCGGCTACTTTTAAAGCGCGGCCTTTGATTCCCATTCTCATGAGCGTGCTCGCTCTGCCTCGTCTATTGTGCCATCGCAGCCAAAAGCACTTGCGCATATGTCGTCTCCGACATTCCGCATGTCCTATCCAGTTCCGGCATATAATTCCTGATAGTTTTTCCCAAGAAGTTCTAGTAGTATCAGTTGAATCTTGTTGAGATTTGAAATAATTTCTCTCTTTCTGCCAACTATAATTATATGAATTCCATCAAAAAATTGGAATACCCATCTTGCTGTTGGCTTGGCGGTAGGTTTACCTTTTTGATCTATAAAAGTAGCTTTATTCGCTTGCAACACGCGTCGAATACGAAGTTCTAGTGCTGAGTACACTAACAGGCACAAAGTCATCACCATCATCAGTGCCATAATGCGCTTTGGTGATTTTAAAAATAGGGTTGATGCCATGAACGTCGGGTCTTTGAGAAAACGGAAGCCACGTTCGACTTTTTGCTGATCTTTGGTGTAGATTTCGATTACTTCGCTGTCTGTAATCGCACTGTAATCCAACTGGTTTGTGGCTATAATAAAGCAACTTTTACGCCGTAACATATTGTTTCTATATGCTATTGTAGATGCTATGGTTCCCGTAATGTGATAAGTGTAGTAATCCGGCTGACGGTCTTGAGTTGCTCGCCATTTGCGATTAAAATGACCGATTGTGGTAATCTGCATATCATTAATCGTTGTCGCTTGCAGAGTTTCTGCAAATTTTTTAGCAACTTGACGAGCATCTGCTTCGCAGGCAAATGATTGTTTGCAAATGGAATAAAAACTCTTTTGCGCTTTGCTGGTAATATCAAATATTTTCTTGTTGACAGATTTTTGGGCACGCTGGTTGGCTTTTGGTGAGTATATAACAAACCATCTTTGCTTAACGTCACCATAAACGACTCCAAGGCTGCAAAACTTAGGTTCTTCAGTCTGCATAATCAGATCGGGGGCCAAAGCGTTAATTATGTCACTGGTTAAGTTGATAGTCTCCGGTACTCGTGAAATCCACCATATTTTGCTTATTTCTTTGAATGTTATAGAAAATTGTGTCCAACGCACGTCCCAAAATGTCATCGTTGATATGCTCGGGCTGGATACCAGGGCAAATGAGTCGTTCCGTTGGTTTATCTTTAAAAAATATTGGGCTAAGATACAAAGCGCGGCTTGCAAAACCAAGCCCATTCAGTATCATCTCTTTTACAGCTTGCCCTACTGACACAGTGCGCTTTGCCATGTCTTATGGTATAAGTTTGTCAATTAAATTGCTAAGGTCAAGTTCGTCGCACATACCGGCGATTAGCCCTAGGTGATCAATAGTTTTGCTTGTGTAGGAGCTGGATGATTCCATTGAGTCAGCATTAATGTGGTTAGCCATGGTAAAGTTCATAATAAAAGATTTTTTACGGTAATATTTTACCATAATATTGGTATGCGAAATCACGGTAATAGATTGTTCTTCGCTAAATTATACCCATTTTATAACGGGACAGCTATATCCTTTCCAGTATAGATATGTATCCAATGGCCAATGCCGTCATTTTCGCTTTAATCCAGATTGAGGGTTGAGTAGCTTTTACTATTGGACAACTCCAAAAATTGCTCACAAAATGCTGCTCTATTGATATAATATACCTGAATGCAATTTTAGAGATAAATACAGAATGAACATCACAAACTTTGTTTTAAGTTCGAAACAGATGGCTTGTGTGAATCAATTTTAGAGGACTTCTTTAGTTAATAAGATTAATTACCTGTGCTATGCGTACTCGAATTAAAATTTGTGGTATCACTAGGAATGAAGATGCAGTTATGGCTGCAAAACTCGGTGCTGATGCTATTGGTTTAGTATTTTACCCACCAAGTTCTAGGGCTATAACGATCAAGCAAGCGCAAGACATAGTTGCTAGCTTGCCACCGTTTGTTACTGTAGTCGGATTATTCGTAAATGAACGCCGAGAGCGCATTATAGAAGTGTTAAATGCGGTGCGTATAGATTTACTGCAATTTCACGGTGATGAGACGCCTATTGATTGCGTAGGGTATAATCGGCCCTGGATTAAAGCTATAGCCATGCGCAAGAATATTAAATTGGCTCCAATCATTTCCCAATATGGAGAGGCCACCGCCATATTATTGGATACCTATATTCCGGGAATTCCGGGCGGTACTGGTTCTAGCTTCGATTGGAATCGCATTCCGCCACATATTCGCCCTGATATAATTTTATCAGGTGGTTTGACACCTGAAACAGTGGAGGATGCGATATGTCAAGTGCGACCTTACGCCGTAGATGTTAGTGGTGGTGTTGAATTGTCTCAAGGAATTAAGGACCATAAGAGGATGCAGGCTTTTATACGAGGAGTAATTCGTGCTGAACAAAAGTGTTGGTATTGATTTTAGCCAATTTCCGGATAAATACGGGCATTTTGGACCTTACGGTGGGATCTTCGTTGCTGAAACTTTAATGTACCCTTTGGAGGAATTACGGTTAGCTTACGAAAAATATTTACAAGATCCAGAATTCTTAGCTGAATTACAAGCAGATTTAGCCAACTATGTAGGCCGTCCTTCGCCGTTATATTATGCGGAACGGTGGTCTCAAAGATTAGGCGGTGCAGCTATATTTTTAAAACGCGAGGATTTGAACCATACTGGTGCACATAAAGTAAATAATACAATTGGGCAGGGGCTGTTAGCGAAAAGAATGGGTAAAACCCGTATTATTGCTGAAACCGGAGCTGGCCAGCATGGGGTAGCTACAGCCACAGTAGCCGCCAGACTAGGCTTGGAATGCATAGTATACATGGGTGAAATTGACATGGCTCGCCAGGAGGCTAATGTTTATCGAATGCGGTTATTGGGGGCAGAGGTAGTCGCAGTAAGTTCCGGGTCCCGAACTTTAAAAGATGCATTAAATGAGGCTATGCGGGACTGGGTAACTAATGTTGATAATACCTTTTATATTATTGGCACTGTGGCTGGTCCTCATCCTTATCCGGCTATGGTACGTGATTTTCAGGCCGTTATTGGCAGAGAGGCCAAAGCTCAAATACTAGAGCAAGCTGGGCGCTTACCAGATGCTTTGGTAGCCTGCGTTGGTGGAGGTTCTAACGCTATGGGATTATTTTACCCGTTTCTAGCTGATCCTGAAGTAGCAATGTATGGTGTAGAGGCTGCCGGTTTAGGTCTTGATAGTGGTAAACATGCAGCGCCACTAAATGCAGGACGTCCAGGGGTTTTACATGGAAATAGAACTTATCTTATGGAGGATGCCAACGGCCAAATATTAGAAACTCACTCTATTAGTGCTGGCCTTGATTATCCTGGTGTGGGACCTGAACATGCTTGGCTAAAGGATTTAGGACGAGTTAATTATGTGGCAATAACCGATGATGATGCATTAAAGGCGTTTTACGCTTTAACACGTGTTGAAGGTATTATCCCAGCTTTAGAGTCCAGCCATGCCTTGGCTTATGCTGATAAATTAGCGAGTACCATGAGTAAGGATAAAATCGTGGTGGTTAATCTTTCAGGACGCGGTGATAAGGATATGCACACGGTAGCTGGACGTCAAATCTGGCATGTGTAGTTACTGAATGCAATCTAGCTTTATATTACTATAAATTGTTGTGTTTTAAGAAAAATTGTAGCCACTTAACTATGTAGTTGAGATGTAACTAGCAAACTCATGAATAGGGCTGTTGCTGCCTAAACCTCGCACTCCGATTGATTAACAGCCAGGTGGTTTTATTTAGTATAGGTAGTATTAGCAATCTTACACTTATGGCTAATTGATTGTCTACAGCATAGGTAGATACTGCTGAAAGTGTTGATTTTAAAAACTTAACAAAGCGAATATATGCACGAACCCTTGGTAAAATTAATTGACGTCACTAGACAATATGGTCAATTCACGGCTATTGACGGCTTAAACCTTACTATCGATAATGGTGAGGTAATTGCTCTGCTTGGACCTAATGGTGCTGGAAAAACCACTACTTTGCGTATGTTAATGGGTCATTTATGTCCCAGTCGCGGTCATGCCTACATTGGTGGATTTGATTGCTTTGCGCAACGCTATGAGGTTATGAAGTTAGTGGGCTATTTACCGGACGAACCTGTATTTTATGAGTACTTGAGTGGTGGTGAATTATTGCGTTTCATGGGCAAGATGCATGGATTGCCAAATGTACAGCTTGCGAAGCGGATTGAGTATTTGGTAGAAACATTTGATTTTGCTGATGCAATCGATGAGTATGCAGTAAATTATTCACGAGGGATGAAAAAGAAGCTTGGGTTGGCGATAGCACTGTTGCACGAGCCAAAATTGTTGATTTTGGATGAACCATCTAGTGGCTTGGATCCGTTTGCGACTAAAATTTTGTTGGAATTATTATCTGCTCAAATTACACATGGAACTACTATATTGTTTAGTACCCACCTTATGGAACAGGCGGAGCGGTTATGTCATCGTGCTGCAATCATAGGTAACAGTCGTCTGTTGGGTGTGGGAACCATTGCAGAACTGCGCCAACAGTTGGCAACTGACGGTAATTTAGAACAAATCTTTTTTGCTATGGCTGGCAAAACAATCAACTAACACCCTTTTGTCTCAGGCTACCATAATTAATTATGCAACAGTATCCAACTTCTTGGCAAACATTGCGTTTATTACTTACCTTAGTTTTATATCGCCAGTTGAATAAAATTATGGTACAGTTATCCGCTTCTAAGACTAAAATAGCTGGTTCTAAGTCCCGTCGACCTACTGTAGGTAAAAAAATAACGATTGGTGTCTTTACGGTTATTATGGCGGTAGTCTATATTTTTAGCAGCGTTCTTTTTACATCAGGTTTTATCAGGTTGACGAACCCAATTCGTCTCTACCAGGTAACTTGGGATCAATTGTCAGATTTAAAGGATAAGGTAGAAGTAACAGATCCCCAATTTCTAGTAGCGGCTGAATCCATCATTGCCAACGATCCTGATTTTATAGACATGTCACCACCAGAGCGTGCCCACGATGCCAAATTATTTGCCGAGTGTATAGTTAAACAAACCGCGTATGAAAATAGTTTTATTGGTTTATTTGTACCTCATGCTTGTTATCCTCTTGATTACCAAAAGCTGGTAAACCAAGGAACACTATTAGCATTATATTGGTTTGTAGCATTATTTAGTATGTATTTTTCAAGTAGTTTCAACATAGAATCTACAAAAATAGATACTGCGTTTTTACTAAATTTACCCACACCGTCCTGGGTGCTACTGGTGGGAAAAATATTTGAATATGCATTATTCAATATGGCACATTGGATTATAGGCTTTAGTTTCTTTACTGTGTGCGCTTTAGCTAGTGGTCATGGCTGGAGTTCACTACTACTAGCATGGTTGGTATTAGCACCATTCATATTTATGAGTTCCAGTCTGCATTTAATGTTAGAAACTTTGTGCCTCCAATATTTAAGTTTTAAACGTGCACAGGATATACAATTTGTATTTGGGGTTTTAAGTTTCATATTATTTTTTACACTAATCAATTCAATAGCTGATTCTGATAAGCTATGGGGTATTACTTCTCTTCCTTGGTTTAATTTACCCTTCGCTTGGCCTCTAAAGGCAGTTTTTACGCCCGGAATATCTGGATGGCTATGGATGCTGAGTAGCAGCCTATTTGCCTTAATTATTAGCCTGGGATGCTTATATATATCTGTTAACACAATAAAACATGGATTCATCGGACGTTTTGCTACTAAACAAGGGCAACGCGGTGATGCATTGGCAGCTACTGCGAGTAACAGAACATGGCGACCGTTGGGATTACTGGGCAAGGATTTGCTTACAATATCCCGCAATAGGCTTTTATTATCTATGACTTTTGTCCTCCCTTTATTGATGATAGTTATCTATGTAATGCTGTTCCCCAATCTGATTACAGTAGCTGCCAGCAACTTTCGCAATACATGCGCGCTAATCTTTGGCGTTAGCTCGTATTTATTAATTCCAAGTGCCTCTAGCAGTTTGAGCATGGAAGGCCCTGCGATTTGGATGTTAATGAGCACACCCCGCCTCTTGCTAGATTTATTACGACAAAAATTATTAATGTGGCTTGTTGTAGCTTTAATGTACGCGTTAACAATGCTCACCGTAGCTTTTTTATTCGTGCCGTGGGATACTGCCAATGGTATTGCAGATGCTACCATGGTATTAGTTGGTATTCCCATTTTTTCAGTAATTGCCTTTAGTATGGGGGCAGCGGGAACTGATGTGCAAGCTGCTAATTTACAGGAACGCCAGAAATCTAATGGTGACGCCAATATGGCACTGTTATTGATTGCTGGATTGTACACGCAGGCAATCTATACTACCTCCGTGCATGCCCGTTTGCTGTTACTGGTTTTAAATTTGGCACTAGCTTATGCCATGTGGCAAAGACTGGAGTATCGATTACCGTGGATTTTAGACCCCACGGTTAATCCGGTGCGACGTGTTGATTTGGGAGATGGCGTATTAGCGGTAATACTCTTTATGTTAGCTCAGCCGTTATTTGTTTTATGGTTAAAAACTAGTTTTGATCTAGAATTAGATAAATCATTAGTAATATCCTTTAGTATAACGGGTGTTATGGTGGCGAGTATATTCCTGTCATTGTTTTGGAGCCGCGGTATGCCAAACATTTCTGAATCAACTGGTCTATGGCCTAAAAGTCGCTTGTGGAAAGCAACCATGCAAGACAGCTTGATGTGGGGAATGGGTGGAGGCTTATTCGCAGCCATGATTGGTGTAGGATATTTGCTGATACTGAACAGTTTGCCGGCAGCCGATATTACAGTCGACAATATGGTGAGTAAGAGTGTAGTAATACCATTTTATCTGTTATTCATACTTACCGTAATTGCCGCGCCATTGGCCGAAGAATTTATTTTTCGCGGGTTGTTATTTAATGGATTACGCGCTACATTACCTAGTTATTGGGCCGTATTGGCCAGTAGTGCCGCTTTTGCTTTGCTGCATCCTACTCTATCCGTGTTACCAGTATTCGTTATGGGTTGTATTGCGGCTATAGTATATAAACGCTGTGAGTGGCTATTGGCACCAGTTTTAACCCATGCGGTGTACAACTTAGTCATGATTTTTGTTGTGTAATTATGGTCTAATGGCATGCATACGGAAGATTACGCTATTACTTTTGCTTGTTATAATCAGTTGCAATATACCAAACTGTGCATCGAAAGCCTATTGGATACTGGTGTAGAGCCAGCGAAAATTGTTGCTGTAGATAATAATTCTATTGATGATACAAGGAGTTATTTGGATAGCCTAAATTTAGGTGGATGTATTTTCAATAAAAGTAATTTGGGCTGTGGAACGGCTTGGAATCAGGGAATATTAAAATTACAAGCTGAGTGGACAGTTATAATGAATAACGATGTGGTGGTAACCACAGGTTGGTTAGATGGACTACTTGAAATTGCTCAAAAGCATAATTTGGGTATATGTTCCCCAGCATTGATAGAAAGTGAGATTTTAGACTATAATCTAGCTAGTTTTGCGCAAGATGCGGCTCAGCGTATGCAGAGTGTGGTACACCAAGGAGTCAGCCATGCAATATGTATGTTGGTGCATAGTTCAGTATGGCAACAAGTGGGGTATTTTCGATCTATGCCGCGCCTGTTAGGTTATGAGGATACTTTGTTTTTCAATGAAGCACGGGCGACTGGAATTAATATGGGAACGACCGGGGCTGCTTGGTTGCATCATTTTGGTTCTATCACTCAAAAAGCTATGAAATTAGAGCGTGGGTTGGCCAATACGAATGAGTTGGTAGATACGCGCCTGAAACGAGCGGTACGCTTGCCGTGGTGGCAGCGAAAATTGTATAAACTGCGCCACAAGCGCCGGCAGCGCATCTGGAAGGCCGAGGAGTTAGCCAAATATGGTATGACATTGCATGGGATACGCCAGTCTGGGGAATTTATTTGGCTATAAATTGTCCATACTGACTTAATGTTAAAAAACGATAAATACGGGTGAATTTATAAATATGTTTATTTTTTAGTATTTTTGCATTTTATCTGTGATTCTTAATTATATGGCATTAAAGCATTACTTGATTGTGATTTGGATTTATATTTCTCTAATCATATGTTAAAATTATAAAATATCCAATTTTTTAATAGGTTACGCTTGACTTCCTTAAAAAGCTAGGCTATGCTAAGCAATAAGGTCTTTAGTGTGTGAAAACGATCAATTTTAGGTGGAGGGTTGCCAGAGTTTGAGGTTTGATCCAGTATGTGCGATCACGAACGTGCGATTATGCTTCACTAATTGCACCTACAGCAAAAGATCAGCAGAGCAATAAATTTTATCCCGAAGTAAGGTCAGCCCCATGTGCGGAATATGTGGAGAAATTCGGTTTGATGATAATAGCCCAAATATTGAGATCATCAAACTTATGCAAACCAAATTGGTGCCGCGTGGCCCTGATGATACAGGTACTTTTCAAAATGGACCTTTAGCCTTTGGGCACCAAAGGTTAGCCATTATTGATCTTTCAGACCGTGCTAGGCAGCCCATGATAGACCAGGAATTAGGTCTAGCTCTGGTGTTTAATGGAACCATCTATAATTATCCAGAACTGCGCACTGAATTAAGCAATATCGGGTATCATTTTTTTTCAACTGGCGATACTGAAGTAATATTAAAGGCTTATCAAGAATGGGGACCTAGCTGCGTTGAACATCTACATGGTATGTTTGCTATAGCGATTTGGGATTTAGCAGAAAAAACGTTATTTTTAAGTCGGGATAGATTTGGGATCAAGCCATTATACTGGACTGAAAGCAATAAATTTTTACGTTTTGCGTCAAATATGCAAGCTATACTAGCCTGTGGAGACATTAATACCGATTTAGATCCAATAGCTTTACACCAAAAGTTTACTTTACACGGTGTTGTACCAGCTCCTAGAACTATTTTGCGTAAAATCAAAAAGTTAAAACCAGCACATTGGTTATTATTGCATGAAGATGGCACGCGCCGTGAGCATTGTTACTGGCAGCTAAAGGCTACCAGACCCGCCGTTCCGCGCTCCGAACTTGAGTGGATAACAGACATTCAGACTACGCTGTATAATGCAGTAAAGTCACATAATAATATCGCTGATGTTCCTGTGGGTATCCTCTTATCCGGAGGCCTAGACTCCAGCTTACTTGTTGGAATCCTTGCTGATATTGGGTTTGCTAAAATCCAAACTTTTACCATTGGATTTGACGATCAACCTGAGGAACAGGGCAATGAATTTGTATATTCGGACTTGGTTGCAAACCACTTTGCTACTGAACACCATAAAATAACCATATCCAATCAGCAGGTGCTGACGCGCCTACCTGAAGCCGTAGGTGCCATGTCGGAACCAATGTTTGCCCAAGATGCGGTAGGCTTTTATCTACTTGCAGAACAAGTGGCACGCAACATAAAGGCCGTACAGTCCGGTCAGGGAGCAGATGAGGTATTTGCCGGTTATTTCTGGTATCAACACATGGCAGCGCTCACTTCTGGCAGTAGATTAGAACGTTTTAGTAATAATTACTTTGATCGCGAGCATGCCGAATACCTACAAATGATGATGTCGCATTATCATGTACCGGATCCAACTTCTCCTCTGATCGATGCGGCTTTGCAAAGTACTGATGCAGACGAGTTTATGGACGCAGTGCTGCGCCTTGATGTTACCACATTGATAGTGGACGACCCGGTAAAGCGGGTAGACAACATGACCATGGCGCATAGCTTGGAAGCGCGAGTTCCATTTTTAGATCACAATTTAGTAGAACTTGCCGCTAGTTGTCCACCGGAATTAAAATTACGTCATAATGGGAAATATTTATTAAAGGCTATAGCTCGAAACCTACTGCCAGATGCGGTAATTGATCGTACTAAGGGCTATTTTCCTGTTCCAGCATTAAAATACATCCGCGGTCCATTTTTAGAATTGGTACAGGATATATTCAACTCCCAAGCAGCCAAAAGCCGAGGTTTATATAACCCCGTTTACCTGGGACGGCTGTTAGCCGAACCAGATAAGCACTACACTCGCATCCAGGGTAACAAACTATGGCATTGTGCACTATTGGAATATTGGTTGCAAATGCATATTTGAATAGTTGGTATAGTAACAACTGATGTGATTATGCTCTTACTTTTAAGTAAGCTGAACAGACGACTGCCTTAATCTTACCGCAACAGTCGCTGTTCTAGCACTAAAGTTTATTGGCCTTGCAACACCATACCCAACATTAAGTCATTAAGTTTAGTTACAAAGCTTGCGGGATCCTCCAAAGCCCCGCCCTCGGCCAATATTGCCTGATCAAACAGAATATTACTGAGATCAGCAAATCTTTGCTCATTGGTCTCCGTGCTCAAACGTTTCAGTAGAGGATGCTCTAGGTTCAATTCCAAAATAGGCTTGACAGCAGCACCAGCTGTCTGTTGCCCCATGGATTTGAGCACTCGCGTTAGGTGAGCACTCATGTCATGCTCGTCTACCACTAAGCAAGCTGGTGATTCGGTAAGACGCTCGGATACTCGTACATCTCTAGCTTTAGTCTCCAAAACCTTCTTCACTCGCTCCAATAAATCTTTGTTGGTTTTGGTAATTTCCTCGGCTTGGGCTTTTTGATTCGCGTCGGATAGTTTGCCTAAATCCAAATCACCCTTGGCTACTGAACGCAATTGCTTTCCTTTGTATTCAGTTAGATGTGACATTAGCCATTCATCGACCCGATCTGTTAGTAAGAGGACTTCAATACCCTTTTTGCGGAAAATCTCTAGATGTGGGCTGTGACGCGCAGCTGCTGAGCTATCAGCACTAACGTAGTATATTTTATCTTGATCCGCAATCATCCTACTAATATACTCGTCTAGGGTAACGGTTTGTTCATCCCCAGCGGAATTAGTGCTTGCAAAGCGCAATAAGCCGGCGATGCGTTCCTTGTTGCCAAAGTCTTCGCCTGGTCCCTCTTTTAGAACCTTGCCAAATTCTCTCCAGAATGTTTGGTATTTATCGGCATCATCTTTAGCCATATCCTCCAACAGGGACAGGACACGTTTGACGTTCGCACTGCGGATGTTAGCTATCTTCTTATTATACTGTAAAATTTCGCGGGATACATTTAGCG
>JXSN01000080.1 GCA_001276605.1 Achromatium sp. WMS2 | reverse complement strand
CAACAAACCTAGTTGCCCCTAGCATAACTTTAGAGATAGCCAAGACTGCTGGCCCTCAGGCTATTGAGGGCGTCATTAGTACCACACCATGGTTGTGGGAAGCTACCTATAAGTATAATTATTTACAGGGGCAAAATTTTGTAGAGCGCTTTTTCAATCGATATGATACTTCCCCTTGACTAGGTAAACTGTTTGGATGGATTGATGATCAAAGTCTCGCCATAACTGTTGATCCTTTAATAACTCGTATTTATGACCTTCTAGCTCTCTGACTACAGCAGCACCGTCAAAAGTTCCAGCTCTTTCTACTGCGGCTTGGTATTCATAAACTATGGTATAGGCTGAAGCAGCAGATGTTCCTGGGTAAGTACCATATCGATTGAAAAAGCGCTCTACAAAATTTTGCCCCTGTAAATAATTATACTTATAGGTAGCTTCCCACAACCATGGTGTGGTACTAATGACGCCCTCAATAGCCTGAGGGCCAGCAGTCTTGGCTATCTCTAAAGTTATGCTAGGGGCAACTAGGTTTGTTGTCTCTTTAATATTTAGGAATACGGCTAATTTCAACGCCATAGCTAATTCATTGCCAAACAGAACCAAAACTAGCACATCAGGTTTAGCTTGTGCTGCTTCCGTCATAGCTGTAAATAAATCGCTATAGGTTAATGGAAATGGAGTTTTTATACCACGGTGTACTGTGGGATCCTCAGTGCCTGTGGCAGTTCTTATAATTTCTTCAGTGCTATTTCCCCATACGTAACCTGCGGTGATGTAAAAATAACGATTAGTTCCAGCTGGCCAATTATCACGCATGTATGGTGCTAACGTTTTCACCCCCATGTCAGAGTTGTAGCACTCTCGAAACGAATAACGATGGGCGTTTAGCCCTGTAACCTCCCTGGCATAGGCCAAGGTGGCAAAAAAACGGAACGCTTTCTTTCTGACAAACTTCGGCAGCCGCAATTGCTGTGGCACTGGATGAACCACCAAATACCATTTTGACACCCTGATCAGCTATCATACCAGTAACATTGTTTGTAGTTACATTCGGATCAGATTTTGAATCCCATTCTACCATTTTTACACTGTGTCCAAGAATGCCGCCAATGCTATTGATTTCATCTACAGCTAATTCTGCACCATGTTTTTGCTGCACACCTTCAGCCCGATAGGGACCGGTAGCTGGGTAATTCAGACCGATAACCACTATATTTTCAGTTTTAGCATAGGATGCATCAAAACTGCCAAATGCTAAAAATCCAACCAGTAACAAAAAAATCATCTTATTTTAGTGCTCCAAATACTTATCGCACAGTATGTGATACAGTAAAAGCAATCGCTAATACACTTAAATAAAAACAAAACCTTGGTCAATCAAAAGATGGTATCATTATGATTCAGCTAAATTAATATTATATTAACATTTTAGAATAAATGGATAATAATGTACACTAAATCATTCGCGATTCCTGGTCGGCACTGCCAACTGAAATCAGTTTAGAAGTAAAAACTAGGTTTATTATGGAGTTTAAGCTATACTGCATACGGATTAGTTTAGCCTCTACCCTTAAAAAAATAAAGAATTTTAACATTTATGAACAAAATTACATACTACATATTACCATTTGCAATGGTTGCCATCATAGTGGCTTTAGGTTATGGTCTCGTAAGTATGTTAGAGATAACGCCGGCAGACTTATCCATAACCCAAACAGAAACCTCAACTGTTCAAGATCAAGCACGGACGATGCGTTCGCGCGCCCAACAGCCCCTAAAATCTCAAAGTAATGACGTGTATTTTAGTAACGTATTCAATTTTTACCCAAGCGCTGGCGCTGGGCAGTATCAAAGTGTTGGGGATCCAATTGATGTTAATGATCCATTTTATACCATGCGCTTGGCAAGTTCCGAACCAGTTAGCGTTGGACCGCCGCTTGATGCTAGTGAGGAGGCGGCTAGCTATCTAAATCAGTCATCGGGACCGCCGCAAAGCGTTGGCGACCCCATTGATGCTAGCGATGAAAATGCTGCATTGGACTCTAATTCCTCGGCTTCACCACAGGTTGTTGGCGATCCCATAGATGCTAATGATACTAGCGCATCTGTAAATGTAAACTATGAATCCTTAGGTCCACCGCAGATTATTGGTGATCCTATAGATGCTAATGCACCAATAACCACTCCGTAGCCTATATAGTACCACTTAAGTATGTTTTTACAGCCAGTTATCCTGTCAGGAGGTGCGGGTACACGGTTATGGCCACTGTCCCGCGCCACCTATCCTAAACAATTTCTACCACTTGGTGGATCTAGTACTATGCTACAAGACACTATAACTCGTCTTGATGGCCTGGTATCGGAACATCCCAACGTAAGTTTAAGAGTAAAGCCTCCGCTAGTGGTGTGTAACGAGGATCACCGCTTTCTGGTAGCCGAACAACTGCAAAATCTAAACCGGCTAGCTGGAGCAACAATATTGATAGAGCCAGTCGCTCGCGATACTGCCCCTGCTCTAACCTTGGCCGCTTTGCAAGCTACCCAGAATTCTCAAAATCCCCTATTATTGGTAATGCCAGCTGATCATTTAATCAAACGACCGGCTGAGTTTCGACGCCTATTGGCTTTGGGTTGTACCCATATTCAACCGGAGCAAGTCGTTACCTTTGGAATCGTACCGACTGAACCTGAAACTGGATATGGGTATATTCGCGGTGGTTTGGCACGTACGGATTGTAAGGAGATATTTGCATTAGAAGAATTTCGTGAAAAACCAGATATTAACACTGCTAAGGCTTTCGTAGCAAACGGCCAGTATTATTGGAATAGTGGTATATTTTTACTTCATGCGCAGTTTTGGTTACAGTTAATCCAAAAATTGGAGCCGGAATTAGCCGGTGTTTGCACACAAGCATTTGCTCATCAAAGCTTAGACCGCGATTTTGTTCGTATTGATTCCAATATTTTTAGTACCTGCCCTAGTAAATCCATCGATTATGCGGTGATGGAGCACCTGGCTAAAGATCAAGCCCAATTGATACTCATGCAGGCTGAGTGGTCCGATTTAGGATCCTGGTCTAGTATTTGGCAAACACGTGCTCAGGATCAACATGGCAACAGTGTCGAGGGTGATGTTTATACCCATAATGCTACGGGTAATTTGCTGATAGCGCAACACCGTATGCTAGCGGCCGTTGGAATAGATGATACCGTGATTGTTGAAACCAAAGATGCGGTGTTGGTAATAGATAAGTCACAAACACAAAATGTAAAGCTGGTTACTCAATATCTAGCAGCTAATAATCGCAGTGAACTTAAGCAATTGCCACGTTGTCATCGGCCTTGGGGGAGTTATGAGACCATAGATATTGGTAATCGCTACCAAGTGAAGCGTTTGACGGTAACTCCTGGTGCTTCTTTGTCGTTACAGTTGCACTATCACCGCGCTGAGCATTGGGTTGTGGTCTCGGGTACTGCGAAAGTGACTAAAGATCAAGAGGTGTTTTTACTTACCGAGAATCAATCTACCTATATTCCACTGGGTGTAAAACACCGTTTAGAGAATCCAGGACATATTCCCTTAGAGATTATCGAAGTACAATCTGGGAGTTATCTGGGTGAAGATGATATAGTGCGTTTTGAGGATCTATACGCACGCGTTCCTACGGGAAGTCAATCTAAGTAGCAATATCTGGGAAAATACAGTCATCACATGTATCCAACCATTTGTTTCTGGGGATGCTGGAGCGTCCCCGGCGGCGTTTCTAAACTGGAGCGTGGGAACGATCAAAGTCTTGTGGTTACGCTATACTAATCGCAGCTAGGGGTGTGTGAGCGATCACTTTGAGTATATTTAACTGTATTCACTTGTTGAAGTGTGCCAACATCACAATATTAATATAGGAAAATTTCATGTCTAGTTTAATGACAGAAGACACACTAATTTCTAACCAATATCTAATTCATAGCGAGCCGTATTACCAACCTCTGGCTTCCGAAGTGCAAATGTACGAAGCAGCCTATGCTGCGCGTATGCCGGTTATGCTCAAAGGTCCCACTGGATGCGGTAAATCTAGATTTGTAGAATATATGGCTTGGAAACTTAGAAGACCACTAATTACTGTGGCTTGTAATGAGGATATGACTGCGTCTGATTTGGTAGGTCGCTTTTTGTTGGATATCAATGGTACCCGCTGGCAAGACGGCCCGCTAACTGTGGCTACCCGGATTGGTGCTATTTGCTACCTAGATGAAGTGGTAGAGGCAAGACAGGATACAATTGTGGTAATTCATCCTTTAACTGATCACCGTCGTTCTCTACCGTTAGAAAAGAAAGGTGAATTGGTAACTGCCCATCCGGATTTTCAAATTGTCATTTCCTATAATCCGGGGTACCAAAGTTTGATGAAAGATCTAAAACAATCTACTAAACAACGCTTTGGAGCCTTAGATTTTGATTATCCACCCGCTGCACTTGAGACCAAAATAGTACAACATGAAGGCCAAGTTGATACCAAAACTGCCGAACGCCTAGTGCAAATTGCCCAACGTTCCCGCAACCTGAAGGGTCATGGCTTGGACGAGGGTATGTCTACCCGTCTCCTAGTTTATGCTGCGCAACTGATTAACAGGGGCATAGAGCCTATTGCTGCTTGTCGTATGTCTTTGGTGTGTCCATTAACTGACGATCCTGACATGCGCGATACCCTAGACGCTGCGGTACACACTTTTTTCTAGAACCAATTTTAAGTGCGTAGCGAAAATAACACTTAAATATTGCTAAAAACTATTAAGCAATGGTATTTGTGTTAGGTAATGGTAAAAATTGCAATAGATGACCTTCGGGGTTTACCAACCTAACTTCACCACTTTGGGCAGCAAGCTCTACTACAGCCAGCAATTCACACTCGCCAGTTGCAGTTAAAGATGCGCTTACTACATTACCAGCTCCCTGTTCGGAGGTACTTGCTGCCGCATATAGCAACGTGCCGGGGTGTGGACATGTGCTGGTTGCGACTTTAGCCCGACATAATCCGCGTTTAAGTGATCCCAAATGTTGCAATCTGGCTATCACCTCCTGACCTGTATAACAGCCCTTAGCAAAGCTTACGCCATTCAATTTATGCAAGTTTAACATTTGCGGCAAAAACATCCCTGCGGTTTCCGGATAGACTGTAGGTAAACCACTTCTGATATCCTCTAACAGCCAATGGTTGTTGTTAACAATATTGGCCCCAGACATTGCAAATTTAGTCCACAAATCCTGTACTACCTCAGTTAATCCTAAGATTTGGACTCTATATCCGGTACCAGGTAGACGTACCAAAAATATGGATTCGAAAGCCAGTAACTCGTTTATTTGATTTGGAAATTTACCAAAAATGGATTGCAAAAATGGCGGTAAGCATTCTCCGGTAAGACCGATAGTTGCCAATTTAGCACTGGTATCTTCAAGATCTAACTTGGCCCGTAATCGGTATTTAATCAGGGATTCTAACAGTAAGGATACATTATTTATTGGCAGTTGCAAATAAACAGTGTCCTGCCAGCGCATTAATCTACATAGAGCTAATACTCGGCCCTTGGGATTGGCATGACTACCTAAAGTACTGATATTTTTGGTGAGTAATCGCATATCATTGGTAAACTGACCCTGTAAAAATTTATCCGTATCAGGACCAGAGACGGCTATTAACCCTAAGTGCGATAAGTAAGAAATGCGGCAATCAGCTGAGGCAGGCGAAACTATAGGTTCCTGATTGGCAACGCTAGATGTCAAACCTGGGGTAGGTGGAAAACTCTGCTGTTTAGTACTCATACTTTAACCTACGTTTATAGCAGATAAATTAAGAAAAATTGCAAATGCTTATCTTAAATTAAGATTAATACCAATACAACCAAGAATTGAGGGGCTGGTATATTTCCAGGGAAGTTGCATAACTGTTCTATTTTATGATACCATCAAAAAAAGCTGGCATGGAAAAATCACAACGTCCGGCAGATGGCGAAACAGTGGGACGAAGACGGATCGATCAGAAGCTTGATCCTGAGTCTGCTACTAGACCACGCTCTACTTCTTTACCCTGAACAACTGGCCCGCTAGAAAATTAGTCTTTAATTTTTGTCAAGCATTAAAAACTGGATTATCGAGTATCATAAACCTTTCATTAAAATATTTGGGAAGCATGTATGGTGAAAATTGCTAGAGCACTACTCAGCGTATCCGATAAAACTGGCATTCAAGAATTAGCCGGGGCTTTGGCTCATGCTGGTGTTGAGATAATTTCTACCGGCGGTACCGCTAAATTGTTAATTACAGCTGGGATTCCGGTTACCGAAATAGCTGATTATACTGGCTTTCCGGAGCTTATGGACGGTAGGCTTAAAACATTACATCCACGCATCCATGGCGGTATTTTAGGACGTAGGGGGCACGATGATGCTGTACTCCAACAACATGATATTTTACCAATCGACCTGGTGGTAGTAAATTTATATCCATTCGAGCAACAAATAGCTAATCCTGACTGTACCTTGAGTCAAGCTATTGAATATATTGATATTGGTGGCCCTACTATGTTACGGGCGGCGGCTAAAAACCATGAATCAGTGACTGTGGTAGTAGATCCGGGAGATTATGCCAAAGTAATAACTGCTATGTACGACAATCAAGGTCAAATCCCTGATGTCCTCCGTTTTGATTTAGCCGTAAAGGCCTTTGAGTATACTGCTCGTTATGATGGTGCGATTGCTAATTATTTGGGGTCCATCGCTATTCAAGACCAAACGTTGGCTTTCCCACGTACCTTAAATTTACAGTTTATGCAAACGCAGGTGTTACGTTATGGTGAAAATCCGCACCAACAGGCCGCATTTTATCGTGATGCGTATGTAACAGAAGCTTGCGTTACTAATTCCCAGCAATTACAAGGTAAAGAGTTATCTTTTAACAATATTGCGGATGCCGATGCGGCGTTGGAATGTCTAAAACAATTTCAAGAAGGTCCGGCTTGCGTCATCGTTAAACACGCTAATCCATGTGGAGTAGCTATTGGGGATAGTCTACTTACTGCTTATGCGAAGGCTTATCGTACTGATCCAGAATCTGCATTCGGTGGTATTATAGCTTGCAATCGGGAGCTGGATGCAGATTGTGCCCGGGCTATTATTGAACGTCAATTTGTGGAGGTCATAATTGCTCCCGCCATAGCAGAAGCAGCTGTTAACATTTTGACTAATAAACAGAACTTGCGGGTTTTAATCTGTGGTAACTTATCGTTATCTGAGGAAGACCGAGTAGAGTACAAATGTGTTACCGGTGGTATATTAGTCCAGGAAGCTGACTTAACTCTATACGATAAGCTTCAGGTAGTTACCAAGAGGCAGCCTTCGGAAGCGGAATTAAAAGATTTGTTATTTACCTGGCGTGTTGCTAAATTCGTTAAATCCAATGCTATCGTGTACGGACGTGATCTTGCAACTATAGGCATTGGCGCCGGGCAGATGAGTCGTGTAAACTCAGCACGCATTGCTATCATTAAAGCCGAGCAGGCTGGATTAACTGTGCAAGGTGCAGTAATGGCATCTGATGCGTTTTTACCATTTAGAGATGGATTGGATCAAGCCGCTCAGGCCGGAATTAGTGCTGTAATTCAACCTGGAGGCTCCATGCGAGATGCTGAGGTAATCGCGGCGGCCGATGAGCACGACGTGGCTATGGTCTTCACTGGGATGCGACATTTTCGTCATTGAGAACACTTAACAACTGTATAAGGTAACATAACTTATGCCAGTAAAAAATTATGTGATGGTAATCTTAGCAGCCCTGATCGGTATAGGATCCATAGGTGTATTCACGGTATTCCTCTACACCGGGCCTTGGAATTTAGTACAGTTAGATATAACCGAAGTTGAAAAATTGCTGATAGATGCGATTGTTACTATAACGTTTTGTTTGCAGCACAGTGTTATGATTCGGCCAGGTTTCAAAGCGGCAATGGCTAAATTCATGCCTGATCCCTATTATGGGGCTGGTTTTTCTATTGTTTCGGGTATCGTTTTATTCGGCTTGATGTTAATTTGGCAAGAATCCAACTTGGTTATAGTAACCCTACAAGGTCCGTTACGCTTGGCGATACGTAGCGCTTTTGTTATCACTCTTGTGGCCCAAGGTTGGGTTCTATGGACGTTGAGATCAGTGGATTTGTTTGGTATCCAGGCCTTAACTATTCGGGATAGCAAGCCAGAACATGTATCTAATGCGAATAACGAACCGGTTAATAGTATCTTGCTCATAGGTCCTTATCGTTGGGTGCGCCACCCTATATATTTTACGTCCATACTGTTGCTATGGTTTTATCCAGATCTTACTGCGGATAGGCTAGTTCTCAATGTTATCTTGACGTTGTGGATAGTATTGGGGGCGTATTTGGAAGAGCAGGATTTGGTAGCCATTCATGGTGATGCTTATCGCGCTTATCAACGCCAAGTACCCATGTTGATCCCAAGAGTATTTAAGAGATGAGCATAACTATTTGGTAGCAGGAATAGGGTACGCATCGCGTACCTTTTCATCACATGGCGCGGGATTTATTACGGGCCGCATTTCGAGATTGCTTTCAATGCTGGACTACTTTTCATGGTAATGCTTATCGCGCTTATCAACGTCAAGTACTTATCAAAGCAGAAAAGGTACGCGATGCGTACTATACCTGGCTGTGCTGGAGCGTGGGTACGATCACGGAGTAGGATTTATCTAGGCTCGAATAAATAGATACATGATCAAACAGCGTAAAGCCCTGGCCTTGATTTCAGGCGGGTTAGATTCTATGGTAGCCACTAAGTTAATACAAAATCAAGGTATTTTAGTGGAAGGTGTGAATTTTTATACTGGATTTTGTGTAGAAAGTCATACTAGAGTTGCCTGCAATAATTCCCAAACGCAACCGCATTGCGGTGGACCGTTGTGGGTTGCTGAGCAACTAGGCATCAAGCTGCATATGCTAGATATTAGTAGTGACTATAAGGATGTGGTACTCAATCCACGATATGGCTACGGGGCTAATTTAAATCCTTGCTTAGATTGTAAAATCATGATGCTAAATAAGGCTATGGAATGGCTAAAAAACAATGGCTTCGATTTTCTAATTACTGGTGAGGTGTTAGGCCAACGGCCGATGACTCAACTTTCTGCTACTCGATAATCCAGTTTTTAAAATTTGACAGAATATGCTAGAATAAGTTAGCTCGAAAACAGGAGAAATTCCCGTGTTTTTTATCGCCCCATTACCATTCATTGAAACACATATTGATGCACTGAATATGGAGATTCAAGCTCAGTTACCAGGGCGAAAATTAACAATAACTCAACAGATTT
>JXSN01000775.1 GCA_001276605.1 Achromatium sp. WMS2 | reverse complement strand
TAGTATCTATGGCATTTACTGTTAAAGTAACGTGACTAACATTCAATGTTGCTAATTCATCAATATACGGCCCAATTCCCAAGCCATTAGTAGCCACACACAATAGCATATCCGGGAATCGTTCATGAATAAGCCGTAGCGTTTCCATACTGGCTTTAGGATTGGCAAAAGCATCACCAGGGCCAGCTATACCAGCTACCGCAATTTCCGGACGTTGTGCCACCGCATCCGTCAGATAAGCTAGAGCTTGTGTGGGATTTAACACATTACTGGTAACACCAGGTCGACTCTCATTTAAACAATCATATTTACGATTGCAAAAATTACATTTGATGTTGCATCGAGGCGCGACCGGTAAATGGATACGACCAAAGCGGTGGCGTGACTCGGCATTAAAACAAGGATGTTTGCTAAGATCAGTCATTGGTAACTATACCCGACAGGCGAGTCCTCTTGTTTCCTAGTCAACAACTCGTTGACAATACGATCATACAATGCTTG
>JXSN01000079.1 GCA_001276605.1 Achromatium sp. WMS2 | reverse complement strand
GTGTTGTGGTCAAAAACCGGTTTAATGCCTGGTGCACCGGTACTTATTGATGATTTTATGGATAAAAATTTCTACCAACGTTGCCAGATACAAAGTTTATTCGGTGTAGATGAGAAATCTTTTGTCGGATGCTTGTTAACACGTCCGCTGCATACCCCTGTCCTGCTTACTAAAAAATGGATTGGATTGTTTGATCATTTTCGTTTTACCCCATATTTAGAGTTGTACACACCAACATGGTTAACTTGGCTCAGCCGTATTTACGACTCTATATCCTGGATTGGCTTTGGACTATGCTTTTTTTATGCTTATTTATTATTGAGTACTAAGAACATTTTTGGCACTAAGATACAAGATGCTTTAATCGCACCTATTGCCGGCATAGGTTATGTGTCAGTTATCTTAGCCCAACACACCATTGTGCACACGGAAGATCGCTACGGATTTCCTTTAATCCCATTGTGTACAGTGGCTTTTGTAGTTTATATCGAGGATACTGTAAAAAATTACAAGCATAAAAACCTTAGTTATAAAAAATTGGCAATATTTTTGGGTTATTGTTTAGCAATGCTAGTCATTTTTATCACCCAAATCGTTACTTGGGATGTGGTAGCTAGTATCAATTAATTCAGGTTATATAACTGATGTGTTAAATACGTGTTTATATGAAATAATGATTTAAAATTAAAGATATATAAAAATCACCCTGATCTTTTTACCAAGGAACGAACATAGTTTGAATCGGTATATACCAATCATAGTGACTCTAGCATTTAATATTTTAGGGGGTTATTATGCAAAATTGTCAGCAATATCTTTGGCACAAAATACTTCGATAAAATACACATTAATTGCTATCGCTTGCTATGGTATGGGATTTCTCTCATACGTGGTAGCTTTGCGTTTTATTCCACTATTCATTGCCCAAAGTATTTTATCCACTCAGTACGTAGCAGTTATATTGTTGTCCATTTTGGTGTTTAATGAAACTATATCCCCAACACAGGGAATTGGTATCGTTCTAGTATTTTCAGGATTAATTTTATTATTGATGAAATAGAAATTTTTTATAATTAGCAATTTATTTATGGGTATTTCTAATAATTCAAAGTTACCTAGATAAGTTTATTGGAGCTTAACTATGGATACGCAAGCTTATATTGAGATCGCTCGCGTTGAGGGTCGTCATTGGTGGTATCAAGGTAGGCGCCGAATTATAAACACTGTACTAAGCGCATATCTTCCAACCTATGTATCGCAGCGCATTGCGGAAATTGGGTGTGGTGCTGGTGGCAATTTACCAGTATTAGCGCAATTTGGCAATGTTATTGGCATCGAACCATGCGCTATGATGCGTCAGTATGCAATACAACGTAGTATCCATACCATAGTGGCAGGTTCTTTGCCTGATAATATACCTTTTGAAAATGATAGTTTAAATGTTATATGTTTATTTGATGTACTTGAGCATATTGAAGATGACTATGCTGCATTAACTGCCATCTATAAAATACTTACACATAATGGAACACTTGCGCTGACCGTGCCAGCGTTGCCAATTTTGTGGAGTGGTCTGGATGATGCGGCACATCATAAGCGACGATACTATAAGGGGGATTTGAGGCTCAAGGTAGAAACCGCGGGCTTTCGTATAAAATATATCACATATTTTAACACTTTATTGTTTCCAGCAATTTTGGGTGTACGACTTATGCAACGCTTAGTACCTACACCGCCTGACGCGCATTTTGCTATCCCTTCCCCATGGCTGAACTCATTATTTTTAAATATATTTTCTTTAGAACAATACCTTGTTCCGAGGTTTTTACTTCCTTTTGGAGTGTCTATTATACTAATTGCACAGAAAGTTCACAGGACATAAATATAGATTTTGATTATGCGACATAGTTTAGCATCGCAACTATAGCGACTTGTATATTGTGCATGCTAACTTTGGCAAACCTGACATCTATATTATTCCAAATTGACATAGTATTGCTATTCCAGCAAAATAAGATGCATAATATGGATAATAAATAATGTGCGGAATATGCGGGTATGTTACGCTAAATCCACAACTGTGGATTAACTCGTCATTTTTAACTCCGATGCTTACGGCGATCCAGCATCGCGGACCGGATCAGTCTGGGCATTACATTGACAACTACGCAGCTTTGGGATCCAGACGACTTGCGATAATTGATGTTGAGGGTGGCCAACAACCAATTACGAACCAACAACAAAATTTATGGATTGTGTTTAACGGTGAAATATATAATTATCAAGAACTAAAGTTGTTTCTGTCAAAACGAGGATATAGTTTTAAAACTAATACTGACACTGAAGTCATACTATATTTGTATCAAGAGTTTGGTGTTGAATGTGTGAAATTTTTAAATGGTATTTTCGCCTACGCCATATGGGACAATAGACAACGTCAGTTGGTCATCGCCCGGGATCGTATAGGAATAAAACCGTTATACTACACGCAAGTAGACAATCAGCTAATCTTTGGATCCGAACTTAAAGCCTTACTTCAACATCCAAGTGTATATTCGCAAAGACAAATCGATCCCATAGCGTTGAACGAATATTTATCTTACGAATATGTCCCTTCCCCAAAAACAATTTTGAAAGGAATTTACAGACTAGAGGCCGGCAATCAATTACTTATTACTGATAATAAAATAAAAATTCAACCATACTGGCAACTAGATTTAACCCGTAGTGAACTAAGGCCTCCAGTACACTGGATGGACTATTCTAATGGATTATTACAAGTTTTAAATTCCAGTATTACCAAGGAATTAGTTAGCGATGTCCCGATAGGGGTGCTGTTAAGTGGTGGTATAGATTCAAGCACCATAGGGGCTTTGATGGTACGGGCCTATCCAAACACGGTAAAAAGCTTTGCGATTGGATTTGAGGAAGTATCATTCAATGAATCCCAATATGCGCGTCAAGTTGCTAAATATATTGGATCCGAACACCACGAATTAATTCTTACCAGTCAACTGGCTGCGGAAACTGTACCCGATATAATGAATTATCTTGACGAACCATTCGCTGATTCTTCTTTCATTCCGACCTTGTTGTTATCAAAATTTGCCAGTCATCAAGTTAAAGTAGTCATGGGAGGTGATGGGGGAGATGAATTGTTTGCTGGGTATCCAACTTACAAAGCTCATAGATTAATAGAGTATTACGAGCGTTTAGTTCCACGTTGGATACGCACTAATGTGGTACCGGCTGTGCTTTCACAACTACCGACTTCTTTTGACAATATTAGTTTGGATTTTAAAATTCGTAGATTTCTATCAGGACGTGGAGTTCCAGTACAAGCTCGTCACCATCGCTGGTTAGGAGCTTTCGTACCCGAAGAGAAATCTAGTTTATTGCAGGCTTGGGTCCAGCCGGTGCTACAAGATACGTACGCGGTTGCGCAACAACATGGATGCGCAAGTGGTGTACAGCAGTTACTAAATGCTGTTTTGTATGCAGATATGAAAATGTATTTAGAGGGAGATATTTTATACAAAGTCGATCGAGCTAGCATGGCCGCCTCATTAGAGGTTAGAGTCCCTTTTTTAAATCGAGATGTGGTTGATTTTGCAACTCAATTACCGCTAGATTTGAAATTACATGGTTTAACTGGTAAATTCATATTAAAAAAAGCAGTTTCCAAATTACTCCCAAGGTCTATAATCAATAGACCTAAGAAGGGCTTTAATATGCCAGTTGCCTACTGGTTAAATGGGCCATTGCGTGATTTAGCGAGGGATATGCTGGTTTCCTCTCAGTTGCAACGCCATGATTTTTTTAATCAGAATTTTGTTGATAAGTTGTTTGAACAACATAAAAATGGGGTTAGGGACAACCGGAAACAATTGTGGACCTTGCTAATGTTTCAAATGTGGTTTGCGCGCTACATGGTATAATTTTTGATTATCTTTACGTGAGGAGTTTTGAATGCGAATTCCTAATTTTAATCTCAAAATAAGTGCATGGTTATACTGTTTATTTGCGTCTAATTTGGTTTTGGCAAATAGCATCCAGATCGATGTCGGAGATGTGGGGTATATATTTTATAAACCCATTTTTGCGACTTGGTTGCAATCTGGATACAGCGGTATCGTAAAAGGACCTGGCAACTGGAGTTGGTCCCCGTTTCATTACGAGGCCATTGTAATTGATGTGCGACCTCGTACCTATGACGAGCCATTTCAAATTTTGGCACGGGACCAATTGAATATTTCCTTTGAAGTTCATGCGATTATGCGACCTAAAGTGGACGAAATCAAGACTGTAGTCGAGGATTTTGGCGGTGTGGAATGGTACAAGCGGGTGGTGCAGGCTCCGTTGCGCACCTTCGTCCAGAAAACGGTAGAAACCTACTCTAGTCACGATGCTAACGATAACAGATCCAAGATAGAATCTTCCGTAGCTGAGTATTTGCGTGAATATTTAGCAGATAAGCCATTTGTTCTAGATTCTCTCACTGTGGGCAACATCCAATTTCCAGCCAGTGTAACTAGGGCTGTAGAGTTAAAAGTTGCAAATCAGCAGCTACTAGAGAAAAAGAAGACGGATATGGAAATAGCTCGCCAAGAGGCCGAAATCAGGGTTATAGAGGCCGATGGAATTCGGCGTTCCCAGGAAATCATTAATAAGACCCTTAGCCCTATCTATGTGCAACATGAGCTAGTTCAAGCCTTGAGGGACATAGGATCCAAAAGTGGCAACATAATCTATTTTGTGCCCACCGATGAAAACGGATTACCGCGAGTGAATCAAGTTCAGGACCTCAATGGGTCAGCTAAATAGCAACTATAATGGGCTATACTTGCAAAATTATTTTATGGTAAAGCTAGGATTAACGCCCCCGTAAAAACATACGATCTAACTCAGTCATGGTCAGTTGCACCCAAGTGGGACGGCCATGGCTGCACTGGTCTGAGCTTGCAGTACGCTCCATAGCCCGCAGTAATGCGTTCATTTCCTCTATAGTTAGTTGCTGATTAGCGCGTACAGAACTATGACAGGCTAGTGTGGACAATGTGGCATTTATGGCCTGGCGAATACGATCGCTGCTGCCATGGACCAGCCAATCTGCTAGCATATCTTTTACCAATTGTTCTATATTGGCATCTTGTAATAAAGTTGGAATAGAGCGTATGAGTAGACGTTCTGGTCCTAAGCGATCGATTTCAAGGCCTAATTCGCGACTAAGCTGTTGATTATGCTCGGCTATATCAGCTTCAGCAAGGGTAACTCTTATTTGCAGTGGCAATAGAAGGGGTTGAATGCGCAATTGTTGAGCAGCAAATTGCTGTTTGAGCCGTTCGTAAGTAACACGCTCGTGGGCAGCATGAATATCCACCAAAATTAGTCCGTCTTGAGCTTGAGCAAGAATATACGCCCCGTGCAATTGCGCTAGGGGAATACCCAAAGGTGGCAATTGGTTGCTTATTAACTGATAAGTTGTAGATGTGTAATTTGTATGGGTATCTGCAACTGTAGCTGGTGAAGTTTTTGAGCTTAATACTTGTTGGGATTTGAACACAGGTACGGTTGGTTTAGCATCAGGATCAGTTTGAGAGTACAGTTCTCGCTCTTCTGCTACAGCTGAGTTTGCAGCTGGACAAACAGTGAAATAATTTAGTGTTAAATCTTGACTATCTGTGATTATATGTTCGCTATTAACACTTGCATTGCCATTATTCACTGGAGGGGGCGAAACTTTAGTACTAGATAAGGCTTGGATTAGGGCATGACTTAAAAAATCGTGTATCATCCGACTTTGTCGAAAGCGCACTTCATACTTACTAGGATGCACGTTGACATCTACCAAACTAGGGTCTAATTCCAAAAACAGCACGTAGGACGGATGGCGCCCGTGGTACACCAGGTCGGCATAGGCTTGACGTATGGAGTGGCTTACTACGCGGTCGCGCACTATGCGGCGGTTAATGTAGAAATATTGCATGTCAGCTTGCGATCGTGCATGTATTGGCTGGCTAATCCACCCGCGTAACTTTAGGGATACCGCGTCTTGATCTAAGTAGATGCTTTGCTTTAAAAATTCCGAGCCTAAAATGGTTGCTAAGCGCTGTTCTTGTTCGACCAGATTATGCGCCTGGCGAGAATTAAAGCTTAGTTTATGGTTATTAGTTAGTTGAAAATTAACGCCCATATTGGCAATAGCTAGGCGCCTAGTTAAATTATCTATGTGAGTGAATTCAGTACGATCACTGCGTAGGAATTTGCGACGTGCTGGGGTATTATAGAACAAATCCCGTACTATAACCGTAGTACCTGCGTTGTGACTGGCTGGAATAGGCACTGTTCCGGCTGTAGTATCAATACGCCAGGCTTGATGACTGTCAATTGGTTTGGAAATAATCTCTAAGTGTGCTACTGAGGCAATACTGGGTAGAGCCTCGCCCCTGAATCCTAGACTAGATACGCGCTCTAGATCATCTAAACTGGTTATTTTACTGGTAGCATAAGGAGTTAAGGCCAAAGGCAAGTCATAGGGTGATATACCGCAACCATCATCCTGGATCCGAATTAACTTGATGCCTCCTTGTTGGGTTTCTACGCTTATACTAGTTGCTCCTGCATCTAGGCTGTTTTCTATCAGCTCTTTAACCACCGAAGCCGGGCGTTCAACAACCTCACCGGCTGCAATTTGATTAATTAGCAACTGAGGTAGTACCTGAATTCGATTGGCAGAAGGCGGGGGTAAGTCCATACCGTGCTGATAGGTGAGCAAATTTAATTTTTTACAGTAAATCGTTCGATATTGCTGGTATAAAAATTATGTACGTTGAAGCTTCCAGGTAAAAATATAACAATTACATCTATAAACTGGCTAGCTGTGCAGCCATAATTTGGTTATTCCCAAGAGTGGCTAATTCTAACAAATTATCCAGGGTAGACTTGGAAAAGGCAGTGCGTTCAGCAGTTCCTTGAATTTCGATAAATTCCTGATTGGAATTCATAACAACGTTCATATCCACACCAGCAGCACTATCTTCTGCATAGTCCAAATCTAATATTGGCTGTCCTTGATACACACCTACGGATACAGCCGCAATATTGATTAATTTAACGTTTTGAGGTATGTGACCATCACCAATAAGCTGGGTAACGGCATCCTGTAGTGCCAACCACGCTCCGTTAATGGCGGCTGTTCTGGTTCCGCCATCGGCTTGTAACACATCGCAATCCAGGGTAATAGTGCGTTCTCCCAATATATGTAGATCTAAGGTTGCCCGCAGGGAGCGTCCGATGAGGCGTTGAATTTCTAAGGTGCGGCCTTGTTGTTGACCTTTGACTGCCTCACGAACCGTGCGTTGATGCGTTGAATTTGGTAACATACCATATTCGGCTGTAATCCAACCTTGACCTTTACCCTTGAGGAAGTAAGGTACAGATTCGGTTATCGAAGCGGTGCACAGGACCTTGGTATGACCTAGAGTTGCTAATACCGACCCTGCGGCGTATCTAGTAAATTGACGTTGAAAAGATACGGCACGCAGTTCATTAGGTAAACGTTGGGATGGTCGCATGTTTTAGCTACGAATGAAATGGCGTTGATAGCGGGCGGATATTTTTGACATTGGTAGTAATAGAAGTAGATCTGCACTATTGAAGTCCGGATCCCAGGCTGGTTCTCCGCATACCCAACACCCGGCGCGCAAATACCCTCTAATTAAAGGTGGCATTTCCGCTGGTTGATTGTTAGCCAATGTGTCGTATGGCAATTTTATTCTGGGGGCTACCCTATACTCTGGGGGAGCCAAATTTTCCTTGCCGAGGCGTAGGTATAAATTAGCCGCGTTATGGCCGCCATCTTGCATGTGAATTGAGGCACAACCAATTAAATAACCGTAGTCGTTTTGCACCATATATTCGGCTATTTTCATCCATAGTAAGGTTATCACGCTCCCAGTTCGATGTTCCGCAGCAACACAGGATCTGCCAACTTCTACAATACCATGGCGAATATGCGTTAAATTGCTTAGGTCAAATTCACTTTCCGAATAGTAGGAGCCAACCCGCTGTGCAGCTCCTGGAGTTAGTACCCTATAAGTACCAACTATTTCGTCTCTATGGCCATCGTGTACTATGAGGTGCTCACAATATTTGTCATAATAGTCAACGTCTAATCCAGGCTCACTTGTCTTGAGGCGCGCCCCATACTCCTCTGCAAATACATGATAACGTAATTTTTGAGCAGCCCTAATCTCGTCAGGACCGGAGGCAAAACGCACCTGGTAGCGATGGCTGGCTGGTAGCTCAGGGTTAGATTTAGCCCGCGCCTGGCGCATGGTCTTCTCCTTAGATCTTGCCACGAGCAACTAGTAACCGTTTGGGGTGAGGTTAAGAACGGTCCATACCTGCAAATAACAGCTACTACCGGTAATTTGCCTTTTGTTATTATTAACAGTGCAATGAACCGTATTATGCTGATTAATCGTTAGGCCTCGGTTAGTTATGCTATTGCATTTAAGCATAGGTACTTCCTGACTTGTGGTATAGCAATTATGAACTGTTGGTAGCGATAATAGTATTTCCCTATAAACATATATTAATCGGTTATAAAAACAAATAGCACTTTAACTGGTATCCTCTATTATTTTTTATGCTATCAGGAATTCAATGAGCATAAGCCTAGCCTTGTGGTTTTTTATTTTACGTTAATATGCAACAATATAGTTTGGGAAGGCGGATGAACAATATACTAATATCCATACGGGCCACGTTTAGGTTACTACGCATAGCCCTACATTTTGTAGGAGGTGCATCCACAATTATTTTCATTTATCCGTTAGTATCCAGATCTAAACACTTAGAGCTCAAGAGGCTATGGTCGATACGCGCATTGAAAATGCTAGGAGTTAAATTACAGGTCACTGGCCAAATTGCGGCTAATATGAAGGTAGCTAACCACATCTCCTGGCTTGATATTATTGCCATTAATTCAGTAGTACCAAGCGTGTTTATAGCAAAAGACGACGTGCGCAACTGGCCCTTTATCGGTTGGATAGCCACTAATGTAGAAACTTACTTTATGCAGCGCGGATCCAGCAAAGCAGCTCACAAGGCATTGCAGCATATTGCCGATTTACTCAACGCTAACATAGATGTTGTCGCCTTTCCCGAGGGAACCTCAAGCGATGGTAAACAAATACTGCCATTTTATGGGGCCTTATTGCAAGGTCCTATAGTTGCTAAAGTAGCAATACAACCAATTGCCATAAGCTACAGTGATGGTAGTGGTAATTCAAGCCAAGCACCTGCATACTATGGATGAAAATAGCCGAATATATGGTGCAAAACGACTACGGTTATTTAATTGGTTGTGCCTCAATTCACATGCAAGATGGCGGCCATAACGCGGC
>JXSN01000774.1 GCA_001276605.1 Achromatium sp. WMS2 | reverse complement strand
TCGAAAAACTACTTCAGGAAGTTGCGGAGCGCAATGCCAATATAGATGCTAAAAATAAGGAAATAGCGGCGGTACAGCAAACCGCGGCTAAGCTTAAACAGCAATTGGAACAATCCCAAGCTGAAAGTGCTGGTCTACGCAAATACCTAGCCGAACGTGAAAAATATATTGCAGATAAGGTTGACGAACTGGAGCAAACGCAAAGCCTAGTCGCACAATTGCAAACTCAATTGGATACCCAAAAGAAACATAACCATGATCTGCAAGGAAAGTTAACTGATACTAGCAGTAATCTAGCTAATACTACTCAACAATTAACTGCGGCCCGTGACCAAATCAACCAACTACAAACTGATCTACTGCAAGCTCGCAATAATGTGCAAATATTGACCTCGAAACTGGACAACAGTCAACAACAGCTTGCGCATAAGTCCAAAGAGCTGACCTCAGTAACTCAGCAAGCAACCTCCCTGCGTGACCAATTAACCCAGGCTCAAACTA
>JXSN01000773.1 GCA_001276605.1 Achromatium sp. WMS2 | reverse complement strand
AGCAGGACAGATGGGAGCATTAGATCAATCCATTGCCATTTTTCAACATCTAATAAAGCAAGAAGGCTGCCGCGAACTGGAGTCAGATTTGGCAGCTGTCCTCTCAAACAAAGGGCTGATTCTTTTGAATATGGGCCAACTATCCCAATCGGTGACTATGTACGATGAGAGTATTGCCATTTACCGTAGACTAGTAGAAAGAGAAGGCCATCATAAACTGGAACAAGATTTTGCCAAAGCGCTTGCGAATACAGGGACGGTATTTAATAGCATTGGCAAATTATCTCAGTCGATGGCTATGTTTGATGAGAGTATTGCCATTTACCGCAGATTGATAGAAAAAGAAGACCAGGCAGAGCTGGAACAAGATTTGGCTACTTTCCTAATGGGTAAAGGGAATTTACTTTGTAGTATGGGTCAATTACCTCAAGCATTGGATATTTATGACGAGAGCATTGCCATTCGCCGTATTTTGATAAGCAAAGGCCACCACGATTTGGT
>JXSN01000772.1 GCA_001276605.1 Achromatium sp. WMS2 | reverse complement strand
AGCAATTGTATCCTTTTCCCAAGCAAGAGTTACGAGTGGCTATGGAGCCGTTTAGTAACGCTGATGAGTTTATTTGGTGCCAAGAGGAGCCCCAAAATCAAGGAGCTTGGGATAATATCAAACATCGATTGCGTAATCTGTTGGGATCAAGTAAGCGTTTGTATTATGTGGGACGTTCCGCTTCAGCAGCCCCAGCTGTTGGTAATTATCAAGTCCATGTTTTGCAAAGGGAGCAGATTATTGATGCGGCCTTAAATGGTCGAGTTGACCCAGTTATGAATCAAAGATTTTAAACTGATATCCTTGCTATCTAGCCTGATTGGTATACCTAAGTTGGGTATGAGTTTATCAAGTTATGGAATTATATGTAATTTATTATCATTGTGTTAGCAGTTACTTTAGTGGTAGGGGACAGCGTCCCCGGCTGCGTTCCCACGCTGGAGCATGCGAATGATCAAATACATGCAATTACGCTACACTAATCGCACTTACGGGCTGGAGC
>JXSN01000771.1 GCA_001276605.1 Achromatium sp. WMS2 | reverse complement strand
ATTTGTTGCATGAGCGTCCGGATACTATGGAGATAGTGGTGATGTTGGATGCGATTGGGGCTGGGGCGGCGGTTTCTAAACCTAAATCTGGAAAGAGTGCGAAAAAGGGGCGGTCTAAGCCGGAGTTGGATGCTGGTAAAATTGGGGAGTTGCAGTTTGATGTTGGAGAGATTGAGCGGGCGATTTATGCTAAGATTGTGAATAAGTGTGGTAATCGTAGGCATTGGGAGGAGTGGGCGGAGGATGTGGCAAATATTGCCAAGCGGCATATTGATACTATTCATAAGTTGTTAGTAGATCCGCAGCAGGGGGCGGCGCAGGTGGCATTTGCGGAGTTTGCTAATGGGTTGCGGAAAAATCTGAATGCGGGGATTAGGGATGGGGAAATTGTGGAGATGTTGGCGCAGCATTTGATTACCCAGCCGGTGTTTGAGGCCTTGTTTGCAAATTATAAGTTTGCGGCGGAAAATCCTATGGCGCAGGCGTTGCAGCAGGTGGTGGCGC
>JXSN01000770.1 GCA_001276605.1 Achromatium sp. WMS2 | reverse complement strand
GCTTCATAATGCAGTTGCTCTTGGTGCAAAGAATAAAGTTGGCGTTCTGTAGTCGATAGTTTTAAAATATCCAAAACTTCCTTGGCTTTGGTTAGGCCCCGTGCTTGAAATCCTTCTTTTATTTCTTCATGTTTAAATAAATAAATCCATTCATCCAATGGGTCGTGGGTAATATCTGGAAATTTATTGATTTGGATAATATAATATTCTGGAAATAAATTATAAACATGTTGACATTTAAACATTTTTTGTTGTGCTAGGGTTAAATATAATTGTTCTTGATCATGAGTTCCTATAAATGTAGTATAACCGCGATACACATAGTCGTTGCCAATGCCCAAATTAAAGTATAGTATGTTTACTGATATAACTTTAGTAGTCTCCGCATAGGGACTACCTTCGTTCAAATGTTCCACAATAACTTTGGAAGCCCCGTATAAGATGCGTTGCAGGAAATCTAGTTCATTGTTATATTGCACCTCAATGATAATTATCTCATAGCGTTG
>JXSN01000769.1 GCA_001276605.1 Achromatium sp. WMS2 | reverse complement strand
AAAAATTCCAAGCCAATGAAACTTAAGTTAGGTAATATTTTATACGTATAGTTTATATGGTATATTTAATATAGTGCTGTATAATAAAGGTGAGTTACATTTTATGATTTTGTTATTAATTTTAATAAACTTCCCACGCTTAACTATTATTGTCAAGTAACTACCTATCCTGGATAAAACTATCTAATTCTTGATCAGTTAGATAGCAATGTTTGGGGACCACTGCCCCCTATTACCCCAGCTTGGTTGGCATACATCAGCCACATCGTAGGTGATTATGTTATTGACTTGGAGCAGCAGACCATGTTTGGCAAATTTAGCAAAGGTTTGAGCATTGGACATCGTATCGGCATAGGCTTTACTTTAATGTTGCTGGTATTAGGATTAGTTGTAGCAATTGCAACTATTGGAATTTGGTATATAGTTAACTCGGCAGAAGATCTATTAGAAAACAATAGATTACGTACAATGCTTATTGAAAGAGAGGTCGATCACCTGGAATGGGAAG
>JXSN01000768.1 GCA_001276605.1 Achromatium sp. WMS2 | reverse complement strand
GTTGCAGGGATTTTATGCGAGTGTGCAGGAGCGGGCGGCGGGGATTGATAATGCGGCAGGGCGGCAGCGGATTATTTTGGAGTTGTATGATAAGTTTTTTCGGTCGGCGTTTCCACGCTTGACAGAAAAGTTGGGGATTGTGTATACACCGGTGGAGGTGGTGGATTTTATCATTCGTGGGGGGCTACCATGCGTTCGAGGATATTGCGGTCCATTTCACCTTCGGCACCAACGACCTCAAGTTCAGCCTTTTTCCCCACTACGTTGGCGGTTTGGCGGATTAAAGTTTGGAAACGACGTACGGTTTGAGAGAATGGTACCATGCGGGTAAACTACCAGGTTATAAATACGCTGACCACAACTACCCAGTACGCTACCTAGGCTTGCTCCTCGGCATCGCCAACGACGTCCCACCCGAAGGTCAACGCACCTTCCCCCTCCTCCTCGTACGCTCCGGCGAACACCGCGTAGCCATAAGAGTCGACCATATCATCGGCCACAGCCAAATAGT
>JXSN01000767.1 GCA_001276605.1 Achromatium sp. WMS2 | reverse complement strand
AAAAATTCCAAGCCAATGAAACTTAAGTTAGGTAATATTTTATACGTATAGTTTATATGGTATATTTAATATAGTGCTGTATAATAAAGGTGAGTTACATTTTATGATTTTGTTATTAATTTTAATAAACTTCCCACGCTTAACTATTATTGTCAAGTAACTACCTATCCTGGATAAAACTACCTATTTATTTGGTTGGTTACAGTATGGTTATTGAAATATTTGGTCCCAAGCCTATCAGTTCGGTTAGAGCATCCCAGCCACATAATAGATAGTTACGTTGTAACTTAAATTCTATCAAAAATAGTAATCAGATTCAATAATCTATACCAATTGGTTACTTAAAAAATGTAGCGGTAATACAATAGATCTTTGAAGGCGAGTTGCCATTAGTCCAGCAAGAAATATTGAGATAATACCAACCCACATAATTAAAACTAGAGTTTTCCACGCCAGCATTAGCATTTTTTCATCAGTAACAGTATTTTTATCCACCACTTCGCGGATTTGAT
>JXSN01000766.1 GCA_001276605.1 Achromatium sp. WMS2 | reverse complement strand
TTTGAGGGAGATTATTCAAACGAAACAGGTTTCGGTTGCAGATGCGGTAAAATTGGATTTATATCAAGGTGAATTGCACCATGGTTTAGTGTCTAGCAACAATATGGTTGAAATACCACAATGGAGGCATGCTATTGTTAGTTTTCCGCATCCTTTGTTGCAGCAGGGTTTGGTGATTTTGGATACTCCGGGGCTGAATGCGCTTGGTAGTGAGCCGGAGTTAACTTTGAGTACTTTGCCCAATGCCCAGGTTGTTTTGTTTGTATTGGCTGCGGATACGGGAGTTACTCGTAGCGATATGGAGATGTGGCAGCATCATATTAAGAGTTTTTACAGTAATCAGCGGGGTTTGGTTATTGTGCTGAATAAGATAGATACGCTGTGGGATGAGTTGAAGTTTCCGCATGAGATAAAGGGGGTTATTGCGCGGCAAAGGGCTGCGACGGCTAGAACCTTGGGTATTAGCGAGGATTTGATTTTTCCAATTTCTGCGCAAAAGGCGCTTGTAGCCAAAAT
>JXSN01000765.1 GCA_001276605.1 Achromatium sp. WMS2 | reverse complement strand
TCGCAATGCCCGTATTCAACGTAATCACGTTGGTTGCGCCTTTTTGGTATGGGTTCGGCTTAAACATTTTGCGGTTCAGACAGGTAAAACGGTTTATAAGCTCAAACACGGTCTCTTGGATGATTATCTTGTTCAGCAGCTCAGAAATCCGTCACTTAAAATGGCTTTTGCGTAAGTCCTATTCAAAAGCCGCGGTTTTGGTTTGGAAGATACGCAATTACGTTATCCTGAACGGGTAGTCAGATTGGTTTTGATTATGGCTCTAGCTTTATACTGGTGCGTCGATGTTGGAGGCAAAGATACCAAGGAATCGCCCACACCATTAGAAAAAAAGGCAGACAAACAACGAGATCCTGAACACTGGGTCTTCAATAAGTTGGTCCGTTCTTGCCTATCATGGTTCCAGCGAGGTTTGAGAAAACTTCTGCGCTGTGCCGAAATGGGTAATCCTCTACCAAAATTTGGTTTATCAATTTTTGCTGCTTTTAAGTCTCCCGGATGAAAGTGATAGGTGGTAAG
>JXSN01000078.1 GCA_001276605.1 Achromatium sp. WMS2 | reverse complement strand
GGTTCCTACCCTAGGCGCGGGTTGGTGTCCACCCGGAATTTTGGGAATTGGTATCGGCGGTACTGCCGAAAAGGCAGCTTTACTGGCCAAAGAATCCCTAATGCAGCCACTTGATATGCATAAATTACGTAGCAAAGGCCCAGCCAATCGCATTGAAGAATTGCGGTTGGAAATCTACGAGAAAGTAAATGCCTTAGGGATTGGCGCTCAAGGCTTAGGCGGTATTACAACCGTACTAGACGTAAAGATACTGGATTATCCAACGCATGCCGCTAGTTTACCAGTTGCGATGATCCCTAATTGTGCTGCCACTAGGCATATCGAGTTTACTTTGGATGGCAGCGGCCCTGCTGTTTTAACCCCGCCTGACTTGGTAACCTGGCCGGCAATTACTTGGGAAGCGGGTGCTGATACTACCAGGGTTAATCTGGATACGCTTACTAAGGATCAAATAGCCACTTGGAAGCCTGGGCAACGCTTGCTCTTATCTGGTAAATTATTGACTGGGCGAGATGCTGCGCATAAAAAACTTACGGAATTACTGGAGCAAAAGCTACCTTTACCAGAGGGCGTAGATTTATCTAACCGCTTCATTTACTACGTTGGACCAGTAGACCCCGTAGGTAACGAAGTTGTAGGCCCTGCTGGCCCCACCACCTCGACTCGTATGGACAAATTTACCCGCCGCTTACTTGCGGAAACTGGATTACTTGGCATGGTTGGCAAGGCGGAGCGTGGCACTGAAACTATTGAGGCAATCAAGGAATTTGGCGCTGTGTACTTAATTGCTGTTGGAGGTGCTGCCTATTTAGTTTCTAAGGCTATAACTGGCTCACGTTTAGTGGCTTTTCCCGAGCTGGGAATGGAAGCAATTCGTGAATTTACCGTAGCTGATATGCCAGTGACGGTGGCTGTAGACAGCCGTGGTTCGTCTCTGCATAGTACTGGCCCGGCAGAATGGCAAATACGCATTGCTACCAATACCACTGTTGAGCTTAATTAAGAGTAATAATCAGGGTTGAGGTTGTTGCAATGCATACCGTTCTTCAGAACACCGCTAGAAATTTACCTTAATGTAATTTTTTACTGAGATATGCATTAAAAAATAGCCGAATATCTTAGGTGCGTGCAGACATGTAATATTATCATATTATTGTGAGAACGCTGGAGCGTCCTCGGCATTATTGCGTTCTCACGCCGGAGCATGGGAACGATCAGATTTTGTTCTTGTGTGGACGCTGGAGCATCCCAGAATGTGTTGCCACGCCGGAGTGTGGGAACTAGAGGTCATAACAATGGAGCGGTTTTGGCTACATCTGTAAGCTTTGCTTAACTTAGGCCTGATTGTGATGAGGTTAAGCCTATGAGCCTAAATGTGTTAAACGTCAAGATTTACCACATCGAGGGCGTTGCGCTCTATAAACTCACGCCGTGGTTCAACCTGGTCACCCATCAGAGTATCAAAGATCTCATCAGCGGCAACGGCATCTTCTACGGTAACTTTAAACAAACGCCGCGCCTCTCGATTCATGGTAGTTTCCCATAGTTGATCCGGATTCATTTCACCTAAACCTTTATAGCGTTGAATATGCTGGCCTTTTTTAGCGGCATTCATCAAGTCTGTAACTAAATCGGCTACGCTAGCTACTGACTGTGGAGTGCCGCTGGATCTAACGAAATAAGCACCTGGTTCAAGGACATATTTTAGGGCATTGCCGATACTGCTGATGCGTCGGTAATCTTTGCCATTAAAAAATTCAGGAGTTAACAGGGTATTTTGGCTTAAACCGTGTAGATGTTTAGTTATTTGGATATTCAACAAGTTATCATGGGCTGGTGTGGCTTGAACCGTAAATTGTGTTCCGGGTTGACTGGTGGTCATTAGGGCAATTTGTAGAGCCGGAATCCAGGAATTGTGTATATCGGATGCGGGAGTTTCGTGCGGTTTGATGATCGGCAGATGCATTATTGACTTAAGGATGTTGGAATCGTAGCGACGGCTGAGGCGCTGTACGATGTGCTCCGCAGCCAGGTAATCTTCTAGGATTTGTTCTAGCTCGCTGCTGGAAAAGGCTGAAGTATCTGGTTTAGGGTACAATATTACTCCATCCAGTGCAGATTGGAGTAAATAACTATTCAGTTCATTGTCATCTTTGAGATAGCGTTCTTGTTTCCCACGTTTGATTTTGTATAGCGGTGGCTGAGCAATGTAGATATGGCCACGCTCAATCAATTCAGGCATTTGGCGGTAGAAAAAGGTTAGCAGCAGAGTACGAATGTGGGCGCCATCGACATCAGCATCGGTCATGATGATAATGCGATGATAACGTAACTTCTCGACGTTAAATTCTTCGCGGCCAATGCCGCAGCCTAGGGCGGTAATGAGAGTTCCAATCTCTGCTGAAGCCAGCATTTTATCAAAGCGCGCCTTTTCCACATTGAGGATTTTGCCTTTTAGGGGAAGAATTGCCTGGTAGCGGCGATCACGCCCCTGCTTGGCAGAGCCTCCTGCTGAATCACCTTCAACCAGGTATAGCTCTGATTTACCAGGGTCCTTTTCTTGACAGTCTGCTAATTTACCAGGTAGGCCAGCAACATCAAGGACACCCTTGCGCCGAGTTATTTCGCGGGCTTTGCGGGCAGCTTCCCGGGCCCGTGCGGCATCGATGATTTTGTTGGCTATGATTTTGGCTTCTTTGGGGTGTTCTTCGAGAAATTCAGTTAAGTGTTGAGCAACAACGGTTTCGACTGCATTTTTTACTTCGGAAGAAACTAATTTATCTTTGGTTTGGGAGGAAAATTTAGGGTCTGAAAGTTTTACTGAAAGTACTGCGGTAAGACCTTCGCGTGCATCATCCCCAGTTGTAGTTACCTTGCTTTTTTTGGTAAGGCCTTCGCGCTCTAGATAATCGTTGAGGGTACGGGTTAGACCTGCGCGTAGTCCGGTAAGGTGGGCACCACCATCTTTTTGCGGGATGTTATTGGTAAAACAGAATACAGTTTCTTGGTAGGATTCGTTCCACTGCATGGCAAGCTCGATCAAAATACCATTATGTTCAGCTTGAAAACAGCATACTTGCTTGTGCAAAGGGGTTTTCATCCGATTTAAGTGTTCTACAAATGCTGTTATACCACCTTTGTATTCAAATATATCTTGGCGGCCTGAGCTATCTTCGGTGAGTTGAATACGTATCCCCGAGTTGAGAAATGATAATTCACGCAGGCGTTTAGCTAATATTTCGTAGTGAAATTCGATATTGGAAAAAATTGTAGTACTTGGTTGGAACCAAATTTCAGTACCAGTTTTAGTTGTATCACCAATAACTTGAAGTTCTTGTTGTGGAATACCAAGTTTATATTCTTGGTAGTGAATATGCCCGTCGCGATAAATTTTAAGTTTTAGCTGTTGGGATAGGGCGTTAACCACAGAGATACCTACGCCATGTAGGCCGCCGGATACTTTGTAAGAATTACTGTCGAATTTTCCACCTGCATGCAGTACTGTCATAATTACTTCAGCAGCGGACTTGTTTTCTTCGTGATGAAAATCTACAGGTATACCGCGGCCATTGTCTATTACGCTGATAGAGTTATCGGCGTGAATTATGACGGTGATATTGGTACAAAAGCCCGCTAGGGCCTCATCTATGGAGTTGTCGACAGCTTCAAATACCATATGGTGTAAACCGGTTCCGTCGTCGGTGTCACCTATGTACATTCCAGGACGTTTGCGTACAGCGTCGAGTCCTTTTAACACCTTAATATTTGATGAATCGTAGGCCATGGTGTGGTTTCCAGTGTAGAATATTTTGGGGGAATTTGGCGTAACAGTTAAAGTTTGGGGTAATTACTTACCTTGGATAAAAAACTTTAATTATAAAGTGCTTAAAGTATAAAATTTGTGGTTCAGGGGTCCCTATGCCAACAGCCAACCTCAGTTGCATGGCAGGCTATTACAGTTTAAAATTACCCTTGGATTGCTTTTGGCATGGGCAGGTATGGGATTCATCATAGAATTTGATTAGTGTTAGAATACAATCTATGGTCATGCTTTTGATTTTGGCAATTCAAGCCTGGTCAATTATAAACAATCTTAGAGGTTAAAGCTTGAGATATTTGCTTTGCATGTGTACATTGCGAAAATATTCAAATAGACTTAGTATAGTCGTTTTAGATGGTAGCATTAACTTATAAATACATAAGGAATTAAATATGCGCATGATGTTAAATCGCGGGTTGGCAGTGCTGGTATTGCTGGCTAGCTTTGCTGCCGTACCGGCTTTGGGTGCTGATAGTTTACAGCCTGCTGTATTGAACTCCAATAGCACCGGTGGGTTTGTTCCAGTGATTTTTAAATCGAGTTTCCGTGACATGAAGGTGGAAGAAGTTGCGGCGATTGCTGCTGGTGCTGCCGTAGTTGGAACTGTTGCCGACATGTTCTTCGACAGTGGCTTAGTAACCATGGGAGCTATCGCAATCGGTGCCGCTGTTGGTAGTTACTGGTACGAAGAGGAAATGTGGCCATTTTCTGAATAAAATTAAGAGAATGGGCAATAATTTGTAACGAGAAATTTTGCCCTGACTTAAATCAAGTTTTATGCATGATGCCATGCCCTAAATGAATACCAAATGGGCGTGGCGCAGTTGATTGTGACTGATGCGTTAAGAAAGAGCTATACTCTAAGTGTAGGAAACCACCAAATATTGATCGTTAGATTTATTGGTACACGGCTATTTTTTGAATGATAACTTGTGGTCAGGTTATATTTTGGATTTATTTAATATTAAAATGTGATATTAAGTGCCGTTTCGCATTTTAGACGGAATGTATTATGCTAGAAAATATTCCATTATTTAGGAATCTAAGTGCTGATGATATCGCAATTCTCGAAAGGAATGCCAGAAAAATTATCTACCAAAAAAATAGGACCATCATAACTGAAGGTGAAGATGGTGATTGCCTATACATTTTGTTACAGGGGCAGGTACGCGTATACGTTAAAAGTAGTGAGAATAAAGAATTAGTGTTGGGAATACATGATACCCCAGGAAATTGGTTTGGAGAACTTGCATTATTGGGAAATATTAAGCGCACGGCTTCTGTTGATACCATGGCAGACTCCACATTTTTAGTTATGGACAGCTCTAGTTTCGTAAACTGTGTGCAAGAGCGACCTCATATCGCATTTACTGTAATTCAGCACTTGGTATTCCAAGTGAAGAATCTTACCGAACGAGTCAGCATATTAGCGTTTAACGACGTTTATGAAAGGCTAGTTGGGGTATTGCATGAAATGGCTCGCGAAGAGCAAGGACAATTGGTAATTAATGGGCTGACCCAAACCGAGCTAGCTCGGCGTATTGGAGCTTCACGAGAGATGGTCAGTAGGGTCATGAAGGGCATGAGAAACGGTGGGTATATCAAAGTTGAAACCAAAAGAATAACAATAGTCAAAAAGCTGCCAGCACACTATTAGGGATTGTAGCAGAATATTAATTGGTTATTACACCCAGAACTCTAGAGTTTGCTCTTAAAAATAAATCTTTACCGCGAGATAGCAGAAGATGGCAATGCAGCGTTCCGTGTGGGCAATTCTAGTCTGGTTTGTTCTAGCTTTTTTGGGTTTGATATTCTCACTAATAACCTGTTTTCACTTGGGGTACTTTGAATTTTTAGAGCTTAACGCCTATGATTTGTTGGTAACCCTAGCTACCCCAAGCAGCAACCATGAGCCACCCATAGTGCTCATCAGGGTGAAAGAGGCCGATATCCAGCGCCTACAAAATTGGCCCCTGAGCGATGATCAATTAGCAGATGTTTTGGAAAGATTAGTTGCAGCACACCCGAAAGTTATAGGTGTTGATATCTACAGGGATTTTTCCGTGCCCCCCAACTCCGGACGTCTTGATCATGTATTACTCAAAAATTCTAGTATTATCATGATCAAAAAACTTCCAAGTGCCAACAGCACTGGTGTGGCACCTCCTAAAGTGCTGGCAAATGCTGAGGGGCGTATAGGATTTAGTGATCATGTTGTGGATCCCAAGGGTATAGTGCGGCGCAATCTGATATTTAACACCAATGATGGAGTAACTAGCACTGCGTTTAGCTTGATGTTAGCTATGCCATATTTGGAAAATTTAGATATATATCCCCAAAGCTGCCCTAACCACCCTGAATGGATGTGCCTAGGTCAAGTCGCGTTTAAACCACTGGAACCGCACAGTGGAGGCTATGCCACAGCAGATACTGGAGGTTATCAACTACTGCTTGAATACATTGGGGGGATGGACCCATTTCAAACCTTTACCCTGGGCGACCTTTGGGATAACACCATAGCTCCTGCGGCACTCAAGGACAAAATAGTCATAGTTGGGGTAGACGCAGAAAGTGTTAAAGACCAATTTACTACGCCTCATGCGGTATTGGGTGGAATGCACGGGATAACGGTCGGAATAGTTGTTCATGCCCATGCAATAAGACAGATTTTAGAGGCTGCCCAATGGAATAGATCACCACTAGTTGCTGTAGAACATAATTGGAGTCATGCCTGGCTAGTATTATGGATCGCCCTAGGCTTGATAATTGCTTGGTATAGTACTACCACATTATGGCTAATGATCCTCATGTACTACATTGTTGGCAACCTATTAATAGTGGTTTTGTTCTCAATAATATTTTATTTCGGTTATTGGCTAGCAACTATTCCAGCGTTAATTGGTTGGAATGCTGCCATATCGACGGGATTCTTAATCCGCTACAGCTATCAAAAACGGGAGCAGCAAGTGTTGATGAAACTATTTGCAAGTCAGGTTTCACCGCAAGTAGTAAAAACTATTTTAGAACGGCGAGACGAGATTTTAGACGCCGGCGCTATAAAACCCCAGGCACTCCCAGCAACGATACTGTTTAGTGATTTACAGGGTTTTACCAAAATTTCTGAAAGTATGGATCCAGAACCATTTTTAACCTGGCTCAACAAATATTTAGGTGCTATGACTGATATAATCATGCAACATGGTGGGGTATTAGACGATTACGCTGGGGATGGGATAAAAGCTAATTTTGGAGTCCCTCTAGTTCAAACGGATCCGGAACGAATAGCTGAAGATGCCAGACATGCCGTAGCCTGCGCTTTAGACATGGGGCGTGCATTAAATCGGCTAAACAGCGAAAACAGGGCCTCAGGTCTGCCGCCGGTTGGTATGCGTATTGGAATTCATAGCGGTAAGGTGGTAGTGGGCACCGTTGGCAGCCGCAATCGGATGAAATATACCACAGTAGGTAGCGAAGTTAACATTGCCTCCCGTCTCGAAAGTTTGAAGGACTTACCAGGTCCTGATATCGAATCAGAAGCGATTAGTTACCGCATCTTGATAAGTCCTGAAACCAATAAACTAGTGAAAGATAGATATATTACGCAAAGCCAAGGCCATTTTATGCTAAAGGGTATCGAACATGCGGTCGAAATATTCATGGTTGCCAACATTGAAAACCAAAAAATTGTGGACGTATAACCTCACTTCATTGACCATAAGCTGTGTGTGTACAGCTCTATGCATTGGAGTTATTTATGATCAGTCGATAAAAACCACCCAAGCTGATGAAAAACGCTTGCTCTTGTATTCTCCACCTGACTACGGATCTGCTGAAAACAGAATTGGTGGGGGGGCTAGACATAGAGACCAGGTTGCCGATGGTAAAGGCTTGGATGCGGCAGCCTCTGCTTTCAATCCCTTTATTGGTGGCGGTGGCGGCGTACAATATAGCAAGACCCCACGTTTTACTAGCATCCGGCGTCCAACCTCGCAACCATGGCGGCTCAAATCAGAATATTTACAAGTTTTAGCACCAGAACATACCGGTTTAACTAGCAATCGGCAGCCAAACCTGTATTGGTATGTAAAACCTGGCCTGGAAAATTATCAAAGTTTTCGGTTATCACCAATGAACCAGGTAGGTTGGGCTTTTGAGATCACGATACCACCCGCACCAGCAGGTGGTATTCGCAGCCTATCCCTGAGAGAACACAATATCCAATTACAACCCAACACGGAATATCGATGGCAGGTATTACTGGAACCGTTTTCCAATCAAACTGCCGCAGCTACGAATTCTACAGGCTATATAGTATATATTCCGCATATACTCAAATCTGGTGATATATCTAATAGCGAATTGATACACGTGGCCGCTAAAAAAGGACTATGGTATGATGCCGTAGATGCCGTATCCAAACTAGTGCAAACAGAACAACGTGGGAACAAATGGCATCAGCACCGGGCTGAATTGTTACGACAAGGTAACTTGCAACAGGCTGCGAAATACGACGCACAATATAGAAATTAGCAGTAACCGGCAGCGATTGACTGGAAACTACCCAAAATATGGTAGCCTACAATTGGTTTTGTTGAGACGAAAAAACACACCATTACTCGTGTATACATATTCGTTCAGTTAGCTATGGATATCTAATTGTGTTTTTACATAACATCCATAGCAACAATACCTGTTGGTGGCAGTTGTTTAGGAAAAGTCTGTGAAAAAACAATTTATGTACCATTCAAATTTGATTGCCATGGTTATCGTATGCCACCTAAGTCTTGGTATTGCAAGCATAGCCAATGCTAAACAGGAGCATCAACTGCCCACAGTAGCGATCAAATACATTCCGCCAAACGTGGGAACTGCAACAGGAAGGATAGGCGGCGGAACCAGGAATCTTAAAATCAATAACCCACTGCTAGCCCTTGCTCCCAAGCATACTGGCTTAACTACTAATTCTCAACCGCGTTTATATTGGTATCTAACCCCCGGATTAAAGTGTAATCAGCAGTTTCATTTGCGGATTCTGAACGGCGCAACCTTGTTAAAGGTTGAAATACCATGTAATAACAACGGTGGAATACAATCTATAGACCTTAAAGCCTATGGGATTCAACTAAGTCCTGGGAAAAAATACCGCTGGCAAATTAAGCTAGAACCAAGCCCACATCACAGCATACCAACAGCAGCTATGACCGTAGGTTATGTGCAGCTAGTCAAACCCAGTATATCTTTTTCCCAAGCGACCATGAGTGCCAAACCATTCATAGCTGCAAGTTGCGGATTATGGTACGATGCCATAATGACACTATCGGATTTAATCAAACAAGAACCAAGCAACACCAAGTACTGGCGCCTGCAACGAGCTAGGTTGTTAGGGCAGGTTGGTTTGATCGAAGTTGCGATTTATGAGAAACAGTTGGCCGACGCGCAATGATATTTTTTACTGCTGACACACATTTTGGACATGCCAATATAATAAAATATTGTCACAGACCCTTTGACTCGATAATCCAGTTTTTAATGCTTGACAAAAAATTAAAGACTAAATTCAAGCATACCAATTTCAAACATAAGTGCAGACCCACTCCGCCCTATACCGTAAAGACGGCGTTGGTTCTTGTCGCCCTAACTCTCTTACACACATGTGTTTTCCGGAATCAGCTAGAGGCAGCCATTTTTTTA
>JXSN01000764.1 GCA_001276605.1 Achromatium sp. WMS2 | reverse complement strand
AAAACTTCCTTGGCTTTGGTTAGGCCCCGTGCTTGAAATCCTTCTTTTATTTCTTCATGTTTAAATAAATAAATCCATTCATCCAATGGGTCGTGGGTAATATCTGGAAACTTATTGATTTGGATAATATAATATTCTGGAAATAAATTATAAACATGTTGACATTTAAACATTTTTTGTTGCGCTGGGGTTAAATCTAATTGCTCTTGATCATGAGTTCCTATAAATATAGTATAACCGCGATACACATAATCGTTGCCAATGCCCAAATTAAAGTACAGTATGTTTACTGATATAACTTTAGTAATCTCCGCATAGGGACTACCTTCGTTCAAATGTTCAACAATAACTTTGGAAGCCCCGTATAAGATGCGTTGCAGGAAATCTAGTTCATTGTTATATTGCACCTCAATGATAATTATCTCATAGCGTTGGTTAAGAGCTTTTAAGTCTACCTTATTGTATTTATTTGTGATATGTTCTTGATTGCTTTCACTTTCTAATACTTCAAGAATAGTTATAGA
>JXSN01000763.1 GCA_001276605.1 Achromatium sp. WMS2 | reverse complement strand
AAAAAAATAGCTACAGGAAACTCCCTACAAATCCCTAGCTATCACCATGGTGGCCAATGACACAGGTCAGACCGCTCCTATGTTGGACATTAACATTCAACAACATTCTACACAGACCAAAGATGACATGACAGATGACCGCAAAGAAACCGAAATAAAAACTCATCACATGGTAATCAAACTAACGAAAAATAAATATGACAAGAACTATTCACACACCAAGGCAATGGAAGCATTGTTTGTAGAAATGATGGACAATCAAGACATGGATATCACATGGTACGACAAGAACGAAAGCCAATGTCTTATCAGCAGCAGTGAATTTCCCTGGAAAGAACAAGAATTCAACAAATGGTTCTACAATGAAATTAACTACCACGATGGTTGAATGATGATGTGGGTTGACATCACGATGGCATCAAAACACACACTCAGGACAATCAAACAGAAAGTACTTCACTATCTGAGAGAAAAGAAGATCACCATGATGCCAAAAAAGTTTACTGAGAGCAAGAAATGAAGTTTG
>JXSN01000762.1 GCA_001276605.1 Achromatium sp. WMS2 | reverse complement strand
GGCGGTTAGCTCATTATTAAGTGAAATGGTCCATTCCATAGCCTTACCTTTGGTATAGAAAGTGTTATTGGGTAGGTAGTGCAGTGCCAACAAAGTTAGGTCATCCGAAGCTGGCGCATCTTCCAGAAAGTGTTGATAAAAATGTTGTACTGAGCGCACTAATCGAATTGGGTTATCTGGTGGATGACGTTCGAGGACAGATTGTAGACGTTCAGCGGTAAAAAAATCACCTTCAGGATTTTTAGCTTCGGTAATACCGTCCGTGTATAGTAATAGCAGGTCGTCAGTGTGTAATTGTTCTGTATGTTCGGGAAATTCTGAATCGTCAAATAGGCCTAGGGCAGGTCCAGTTTCTAGCTCTAGCCATTGCCCGCGCTTATTGCGTAACAACAATGGGCTATCATGACCAGCACTGGCATAAGTGAGGTTACCAGTTTTAATCTCTAGTATGGCACATAACATGGTTACAAAATGACAATCGTCATTGTCATGACTTAATACGGCGTTGATTGCTTGTAATACACCAGAT
>JXSN01000761.1 GCA_001276605.1 Achromatium sp. WMS2 | reverse complement strand
GCGCCACCACCTGCTGCAACGCCTGCGCCATAGGATTTTCCGCCGCAAACTTATAATTTGCAAACAAGGCCTCAAACACCGGCTGGGTAATCAAATGCTGCGCCAACATCTCCACAATTTCCCCATCCCTAATCCCCGCATTCAGATTTTTCCGCAACCCATTAGCAAACTCCGCAAATGCCGCCTGCGCCGCCCCCTGCTGCGGATCTACTAACAACTTATGAATAGTATCAATATGCCGCTTGGCAATATTCGCCACATCCTCCGCCCACTCCTCCCAATGCCTACGATTACCACACTTCTTCACAATCTTAGCATAAATCGCCCGCTCAATCTCTCCAACATCAAACTGCAACTCCCCAATTTTACCAGCATCCAACTCCGGCTTAGACCGCCCCTTTTTCGCACTCTTTCCAGATTTAGGTTTAGAAACCGCCGCCCCAGCCCCAATCGCATCCAACATCACCACTATCTCCATAGTATTCGGACGCTCATGCAACAAATCCAACTTATTAATCACCGCATCAAACC
>JXSN01000760.1 GCA_001276605.1 Achromatium sp. WMS2 | reverse complement strand
GCTTCCGGAGATTGTGCATTGTTATGATGTGCAGTTGGAGGCTGATCCGTTTTGGTTATCTTTTGAGCATGTACCGGGCGGGACTTTGGAGTCTTTAATTCGGGCGCAGGGGCCGCAGTCTTGGCGGCAGGTTATGCGATTTTTTACGCCCTTGTTGCGAGTGTTAGCTAAGTTGCATGCGGGGGTGTTGTTGAAGTTGCTGCTGGGTAGCAAGATTAAATGGGTACTTAAGTTGGTTGGGGTTTTAGGGGTCTCGTTCTTGGGATTGGTGGTATGGGATGTGGTGGTCAAGCGGATGAATAGGAATGTTGAAATTTTGGTATCGCAAGATAGGTGGGTACCGTTTGAGCCGGAGCCTTCAAACCTGCAATATCATCCGGATACTGGGGAAACTCAACTACAGTTCCCCGCACCATCTGCCACATCATTACCCCTAACGCATAAACATCATCCGCCGGACTCGCCGCCTCCCCGGCCTCCTGCTCCGGTGACATATACCCATAACTACCATAACCAGCCACCGTCAACACCGACGAA
>JXSN01000759.1 GCA_001276605.1 Achromatium sp. WMS2 | reverse complement strand
TCTCCATCAATGGAGAAGGGCCGGGGGTGAGGTCCTACCATCAATGGATGTGTCACCATCCCTGGCTACCTGGCTATGGCCCTTCGGCCCTTCGACAAGCTCAGGGACCGGCGGGCGTTGCCTGAGCCTGTCGAAGGCAACGCGTAGCTTGAAGAGGTACGCGATGCGTACCCTACCGGGCTGGCAAGTATTACTTTTACCTCTTTACCATTAAGTTTTGGACTCAAGCCTACCAAGGTATCAAGAAAAATAGTTTTATCTTTCAGTAATGTATATAAGTCGGTCGCTCTTAAACCTACCAAGGTATCATTACCTTTTTGAATGTTTCGAAGGATGCCCATGATGGTTGTATGAGCTACTCCGCAAAGCGCTGCCAGGCCGCGGATATGAATGCCGGATTGGCGCGTGGGACGATGGACGAAGTAGTCAATCTTGTCTACTTTCTTGTGTAACCAAGGGTCAGCTTGAGGAGGTTCCTGAGTGGCCATGGGTTGGGTACCTTTAGTTAGCTCAAAATACACCCAAGTATAGACCATAGA
>JXSN01000758.1 GCA_001276605.1 Achromatium sp. WMS2 | reverse complement strand
CTAGTGCTTACGCAGTAATTGGTATGCGGCATCACGGTTTTATGATATACTACCAACAAAGGCTATCGCCCGTTTAATTCGCCGCAAACAGTTGGATTTACCAACTAAAAATAACACTATGTCCAGACCTGGTGAAGCGGCGCGCCCGGTAATCGCCACCCGTAACGGTTGTGCTATAGCCCCCAATTTTACTTGCAATTGATCCGCAACCTGGGTAAGAGCAGCATGAATAGCCTGTGGGCACCAATCATCTATATCGCTCAAAACTTCACTCATTTTAGATAACGGCATACAAGCCTGAGTAGTCAAGAATTTTCGCGCATCTTTAACCTCATATGCACCTGGATCTCGATAAAAGAAGACACTATTTGTTGCTAACTCCACTACTGTCTGTGCCCGTCCCTGTTGCGCTTTAATCACTTCTATGGGGTCAGGACTATCGGTCTCAACAATCCCCAAATTTTCCAAATGCTGCACCAACAGCTTGGCTAATCGCCCCGGATCTGCCTGCATTAAATACTGTTGATTTAACCAGCGCAA
>JXSN01000757.1 GCA_001276605.1 Achromatium sp. WMS2 | reverse complement strand
ATGAGTATTTGCATGCCAGTAAGCGGTTGTATATGACCGCTACTCCGCGGGTATATGGTAATACGGCGAAAGCTAAAGCGGAGCAGGATAGTGTAACTTTATGTTCCATGGATGATGAGGCAATTTATGGTCCTGACTTGCATGTGTTAAGGTTTTCGAAGGCGGTGGCCCAAGGTTTGTTGGTAGATTACAAGGTAATAGTGTTAACCATTGATGCTAAGTATATTAGCGCACGGATTCAAGAGTTGTTGCAGGATGCAAATAAGCAGTTACATATTGATGATGCTGGTAAAATCATCGGTTGTTGGAAGGCGCTATCGCGTGAACGTTTGGAAGGTGAGGCTAGCAATTTTCAAACTGTGACTCCCATGCGGCGGGCGGTGGCTTTTTGTCAGGTTATTGAACCATCTACGGGTAAAAATCATAAGGTTAGTTCCAAGTATATTGCGGATATGTTTGCTGAGGTGGTGGCGGCTTATAATGCGGCGGAGGGCGTGGCAGGGAGTTTGCAATGTGCGGCGCAGCATGTGGATGGTACTATG
>JXSN01000756.1 GCA_001276605.1 Achromatium sp. WMS2 | reverse complement strand
AAGTGCACTTGCTAGTAATTTTTATGGTAATATTTAACAAAATACACGATATTAACTTAGAAATAATATGGTAATGGGGCGGCATTAACCATAATTTATATTGGGTTTAAGTCTTGGTCCCGGGTAAGGATGCTTCTATATCAATGTATACAGCAATGTGATATGCTTATGGCGAATATCAGAATGGCAGCAATCTCCATAAACAATTCCTATGCCTATGAGCATCTCTAATTGTAATACCACAGTTAGCCCTCAATCGGAAGACTCAAAACTTGCCGCATCAAAAAATATTTTATCCGGGAATTAGGGCGTGTTGATACATAATATTGTTAGGGTTATGTTGTTGTGGGGAACGCAGGAGCGTCCCCGGCTGCGTTCCCACGCTGAAGTATGGGAATGAGCATAAATATATTGGATTAGGTGACCATAGGTGCATATTCATCCGCTTGGTTATTGGTACACATTATATCTACACAGTATATAGTTGCAACAATATGTATGTTAATACACCCTAACCTGGTTGCGTGGCGGTAGCTGATATTC
>JXSN01000755.1 GCA_001276605.1 Achromatium sp. WMS2 | reverse complement strand
TTATAACCCACAAAATAACCAATAAGCTCATTAATAGCATCCGCATCCAAAGCCTCATGATGCGATTTATAAGTTATAAGGTTATGATCAGCCTGCGGATTTAAGCCATCCAAAACCCTAGTCCCATGAGCTTGCAGGTGTAAGTTTTCAATGACAAAATCCACCCGCTGCGGAGTAGCAGTAGTTTCAACCTCAGTCTTTAAAACCGCCCCCAAGCTGCTAAGTTGATAATCAAGCGTCGTACCCAACAACAAATGCCACCTAGCAATACCTTGTTCATCATATAACCCTAATTGCTTACGCAACCGCTCGACCTCGCGTTGCAACGCCTCATTGCATTTACGCAAAGTACTATTATCCGTAGTATTGGTAGTAACAGTATAGCCCGTATGGCTGGTAATAAATTTACTAATAGGAGTCCCCATGCTAGCCAACCAGCTTTTAGCTTTTTGAGATTTACGCGGGCTAGCGGTATGACCATAATAATACAAAGCCTGCTCCGCCGCGGTAGCGTCGATAATATCCTCACCCTGGCCCCCAGCCA
>JXSN01000077.1 GCA_001276605.1 Achromatium sp. WMS2 | reverse complement strand
CTATATTTTGGGTATTCACCTCACCTTTCAGCACTACTATGACGGTAGTACCCTGTTCCAGATCTTGATCGTCAATATTGTTACCGTCGACATCAAAGACATGCCGTTCAACGGTCAAACCACTGGCTAACGCCGCAGGTGGTGCCAGCGGACTGCCGCTAACAGTATTGGTAGCAGTGCTGATCCGATAACCGTAACCTTGCAAGATGTGGCTTTGCCACCAACGGTTAAACCGGTGGTAAAACGGCTAGCGGTTCCGGATTTTGTGGCTGGGGTAAACCTAAAAAATACTAATAATGTTGGTATTTGGTATAGTTTAGCTGTTGGCGGCAGTCCGCTGGCACCACCTGCGGCGTTAGCCAGTGGTTTGACCGTTGAACGGCATGTCTTTGATGTCGACGGTAACAATATTGACGATCAAGATCTGGAACAGGGTACTACCGTCATAGTAGTGCTGAAAGGTGAGGTGAATACCCAAAATATAGAACATCAGGCTTTGATTGTGGACGCCTTGCCGGCGGGCTTGGAAATAGAAAATCCCAGTTTAGCCGCGGCCAATAGTGTGAATAATTTGGGGTGGATAGGCTATTTAACCACTTTAAAGCATAGTGAGATACTGGATGATCGCTTTGTTGTAGCTTTGGATTTAAAGAGTGGTTCTTCCAGAACTTTCAAGATTGCATACATGGCTCGTGCCGTGACCCCAGGACGTTATTGGTTGCCACCGGTAACGATTGAAGACATGTATAAACCCTGGTATCGGGGGCGCAGTGGCAGTGGACGTTTGGTAGTAACCGCTAAATAGGCTATCATTATGATGGTTATCAATATGCCTGATGTCTTTGAAGCTACTGGGTGCAACTTTTTGGCCCTGTAAGCTCTCTATCTAGTCGTCCCAGGCTAGGTGTACACCATAACCCCACTGTACTGAGATGCAGTGGGGTTTTTGCTTCTTATGCCAATTAAGTTGCGGATAGTAGCAGGATTATGTTGTTTGTAACCAGTTAGTTACTTGAATTATTTAATTTGATAATGTAGGTTTGATACTGAATGAAAATTACCGTTTTTGGCAGTGGTTACGTAGGTTTAGTCACTGGTGCATGCTTAGCGGAAGTGGGCAATGAAGTGCTTTGTGTGGACGTAGATCCGGAAAAGATTGCCACTTTGAAAAGTGGTGGGATTCCCATTTACGAACCAGGTTTAGACGTGTTGGTAGCGAAAAATAAGGATATGGGGCGTCTAAGTTTTACCACCGATCCTGCGCAAGGGGTAGCCCATGGCCTGATCCAATTTATTGCCGTGGGAACACCACCGGATGAGGATGGTTCTGCTGATTTACAGTATGTTTTGACCGTAGCCAGGACTATTGGTGAACATATGCAGGAATATCGAGTTGTGGTGGATAAATCTACAGTACCTGTAGGTACTGGGGATCGGGTTGCGGAGGCCTTACAAGCAGTATTAAATCAACGCAACGTCAACGTAGATTTTGATGTGGTTTCCAATCCGGAATTTTTGAAGGAAGGGGCGGCTATAGATGATTTTATGCGGCCTGACCGGGTGGTAATTGGCACTAACAGCCCGCGCGCTATTGACTTATTACGTAAACTGTATGCTCCTTTTAACCGCAATCGGGACCGCTTGTTGGTTATGGATTTGCGCTCTGCCGAGCTTACCAAATACGCTGCTAATGCTTTGCTGGCAACTAAAATCAGTTTTATGAATGAGTTATCCAACTTTGCCGAGGTTTTAGGCGCGGATATTGAGCAGGTACGCTTGGGAATAGGTTCCGATCCACGCATTGGTTACCAATTTATCTATCCAGGCTGTGGCTATGGGGGCTCGTGCTTTCCTAAGGATGTGCAAGCTTTGGAATATTTAGCTAAATCAATCGGTTGCACTCCAAGAATTTTGACTGCGGTCGAAGCTGTGAATAGTGCTCAGAAATTGGTGCTGTTTAACAAATTGCAGGCATACTTTAATAATGATCTTCAGGATAAGGTGATTGCCCTGTGGGGATTAGCATTTAAACCTAATACTGATGATATGCGGGCTGCTTCCAGTAGGGTGTTGATGGAGGCTCTATGGCAAGTTGGGGCCAAGGTACAAGCCTTTGATCCGGTAGCAATGACGGAAGCCACGCGGATTTATGGTCAGCGTCCTGAGTTGAAACTTTGCGATTCAGCCCAGGCGGCACTGGAAGGTGCAGATGTGTTGGTTATAGTTACGGAATGGAGTGAATTCCGCAGCCCAGATTTTGGAAAAATTCGTGCTACTTTGCGGCACCCAGCGATCTTTGATGGGCGTAATATGTTTGATCCCAAAGTAGTTGCTAGCACCGGGTTGCATTATTTTACCATTGGCCGGCCTAGTGCCCATCCTGCTTCCGCCTAAGTATAGACTGTTGGTAAGCGACCTCTGGGGAAATATAACTTGATTTAGCCCCTTGGGTCTACAAATTTATTAAGAATGTTTAATTGTAGGTATTACTGTGCGTATTGTTCATTTTTTAGATCCTGATGGTCAAGAAACTTATGGTATTCCAGATAATGTAGGCGGGGCTTTGCGCTTAACCGGTGAACTTTTTCAAGAATTAGTCCCTACTACCAATACTGTTAAAATTAGTAAATTATTAGCCCCATTGGTTCCGTGTAACATATTTGGTATTGGCTTAAATTATTCTGATCATGCGATAGAAACTGGTGCTAATCCACCGGAACATCCGATAATTTTTATGAAACCTACCAGTAGTTTAAATGCGTCGGGGGCACCGATTTATATTCCTAAGTGTTGTAATCATGGTTTGGAAGTTGATTATGAGGCTGAACTCGCTGTGGTAGTAGGTAAGACCGTACGTGATGTGTCAGAACAACAGGCATTAGATTGTGTTTTTGGATATACTATAGCTAACGATATTTCAGCACGGCGCTGGCAAAAACACGGCGGTGGTGGTCAATGGGTGCGGGGTAAAAGTTTTGATGGTTTTTGTCCTTTAGGACCGGTGTTAGTTACAGCCGATGAGCTGCCGGATCCACAAAATTTGGGATTACGTAGTCGCTTAAATAATGTCCTAATGCAGAATGGTAATACTAGGGATATGCTGTTCTCGGTGTCTAGGTTAATTAGCTTATTAAGTCAGGATACCACATTGTTGCCAGGCACGGTTATTCTTACAGGTACGCCAGCGGGTGTAGGTTTTGGTCGCACTCCGCCAGTATTTTTGCAGCCAGGCGATTCTATAATTGTTGAGATTGATGGGATTGGTAGTTTAGAAAACAATATTATGTGAGATAGCGTTATATATTTATTTAACACCACAACTTGACTGCTCCCATGCTCCAGCGTGGACTGTAGGTGTGATTAGTATAGCGTAACCGCACGGTCGCGATCTTTCCCGCACTTCAGTTTATATTGATCGTTCCCATGCTCCAGCGTGGGAACGCATCCGAGGATGCTCCAGCGTCCCCACAACAATACATTGCTAAGAGTCTACATCTGCCACCTTATGATGTGCATAACTAACGTATTCCACTACAGAAATCCTGTATTTTCTGCAATGTTATCCTTTAGCTCTGGAACTACCTTAAATACGGGCAGTACCTTTATCTTAATACCAAAGGGTAGGCGTCATTGCTGATAAATACCAATGCTTGAGGCTAGACTCCATCTGTTCAGACAATCTTTTCACCCAATCTTCCTTGTGGGTATGATCCACGATTTTTTCAGCCTTGATGATCTCTCGGGCCACATATCCGCTGCTACCTAAACCATCAATCAAACCAAGCTCTTTGGCCTGTTCTCCATTCCAAAACAATCCATTGAAAATATCCACATCAGCCGGCGGTTTCAAGCGCTCACCACGACCGGCCTTTACTGCAGCTATAAATTGGTCGTGGATCTGTTTTAGTAAACCTTCAACAAAAATTCGATCCTCATCCTGCATTGGAGAAAAAGGATCTAACACGCCTTTACGACTGCCGGAGGTAATCAAACGGCGTTCAATACCTAGATTTTCCATGGATTTAACAAATCCAAATCCGTTCATCAATACACCAATAGATCCCACAATACTTGACTTATCGGCATAGATAAAATCAGTAGCAGCAGCAATATAGTAGGCAGCGGAGGCGCCAACGTCGACAATAACTGCATACACGGGGGTATCTTTATGCTTGGCCCGTAAGCGTTTGATTTCATCATAAATATAACTGGCCTGCACCGGACTACCCCCCGGGCTATTAATACGTATGATGATACCTTTGCTGTTAGTATCCTCAAAGGCGCTGCGCAAGCCCTTAATGACCTTATCTGCCGAGGCCTTGCTATCAGCGGAAATTACCCCTTCAACTTCTACTAACGACGTGTGAGGATTGTTTGCATCCCACAAATCCAGTATCTCACCTTTCATCAAGATGACAGCTAATGCTAGGAGATATAGCATGGTCAAAAATTGAAAAAATATCTTCCAGCGTCTAGCGCGCCGACTTTCGGTTACCGAGGCTTTGGCTATATCCTCAACTACCTTGCGGGCCCAAGACTCGTCAGCCCCCTGACTATTTTGATTAACGGTATTGGTATCGTAATGATCCCAACCTGATTTTGTACTCATTCGTCTATACCTATTAAAATGTATGTTATACTGAAGACTACACGATAGTGAATTTATGGTACCGTGATTTGCGTTTCACCGCATAGTCACTATCGATAGCTTTTGATGCTTGAAAGGTTAGCGTTAGTTGTTAAGCTAAATAGCTCACTATGTTATTGCTAGCAATGTCATATTAGTATACACAAAATTGCTTATACAATAAACATGTTATTTATATGCCATTTGCGACAGTGGAAATTATTATGCAACGTAGAATATGGTTCTCAATAGGTATAGCAGGCACGCTAAGCTTAGGCATGTTAGCACCGTATACCCATGCTAGCGGGGTTTTTGATTGGATGAATCCAAATAAGTGGTTTAATGGCCGCGATTATGACCGAGATTACAGATACCGTTACTATGGTTATCCAGGTTATGGCTACCCCAATTATGCATATCCTGGTTGGAATGGTTATTATCCTGGTGCTTACGGTTACCCAACAGTTGGCTATCCTGCTTATGGTTACCCAGTTCAAATACCACAAACTAATGCCACTCAACCGCCAGCACCTCCAACTCCTCAATAACCCCTAGAAACTATAACTATTTGGTAATGGTTAGCACCAGAAGACGCCAAACACAGCTCAAGACAGCAGTCCTCCAAATACCAAATTGCTATGCAGATAGCCAATGATTCTAACCCTAATTGGAACAGATTAGCTAGCTTGGTTGTATCCGCCTCAACGGGGGGCGGAATTGGCGATTGTCGAATTGGATTATAGCATCGCATTCAGCATATTTAAGTAGTGGAATAACTGTTTAATGTTGCATTTAGACCATATAACGTGCAGCCGTGGCCAACGCCAATTATTTAATTCCATAGATTTAAAAATAGATTCCGGTACCTTGATACATGTACAAGGTACTAATGGCAGCGGAAAAACTACATTATTGCGAGCCATAGCTGGTCTATTGCATCCTGATACTGGAAGCATCTTTTGGGATGGTAAAAACATACGAGGAATATATGAAGATTATTGCAGAGAAATGCTATATTTAGGACATTTAGATGGAATAAAAGCCGACCTGACTGGGCTAGAAAATCTTCGGATTGCTGCCACCTTGCATGGGAATAAAATTACTGAAAACCAAGAAATTGAGATTTTTAGTCTAATGGGTTTAGGTGGATTGGAAGAACTGCCTTGCCGCGTATTATCTCAAGGCCAAAAACGGCGGGTTGCTCTAGCGCGCCTATTTGCGGCTAAGGCACGGTTGTGGATTATGGATGAACCATTTGTGGGTTTAGATGCTGTGATTATACCATCGCTCCTCCAACTTATCAAATCTCAAGTGGCCAAGGGCGGGATAGTTGTTCTCACTACACATCAAGAGGTAACATTAACGGCAGGTACCATCCAAAGGTTACGCTTGGGGGAGATACCAAATTTTGTTTGAAGCCTTCGTTTGTTTGGTACAGCGTGATTTAACCATAGCAGCGCGGCGTCAGTCTGACGTCTTGACGGCACTGCTGTTTTTTATCATAGTAATTAGCTTATTTCCCTTGGGAGTAGGTACTGAACGTCAAGTCTTAACCAAATTGGGCCCCGGAGTTATCTGGGTGGCAGCGCTGTTGTCCTCGATGCTAGCTTTAGAACACTTATTTGTCAATGACCATGCCGATGGAACCTTAGAACAGATTTTACTTACTCCGCAGCCACTATTAATTTTAGTGCTTGCGAAAATAACCGCCCATTGGTTACTAACCGGTCTACCTTTGGTGTTAATTGTCCCTATAGTGGGATTACAATATGGATTACCTGCGCAAGCTTTGGGTATTGCAGTAATATCTATTGCTATTGGTAGCCCAGTACTTAGCCTAGTTGGCGCCATTGGCGCCGCTTTAACCTTGGGATTAAGGGGCGGTGGAGTCTTATTATCATTGTTGGTATTACCTCTTTACATACCAATATTGATATACGGTGCTGGTGCCATTAGCGCGGGTTTTTTTGGCATGGATGCTGCTAGTCCTTATCTCACTCTGCTGGGCGCGTTTCTTTTACTAGCCTTGGTGTTAGCACCACTGGCAACGGCTGCTGCATTACGAATTTCTATGGAATAAATAGAAATAGGTGGTATAACACATATGCAATCAATAATAAACTTTCTTAATGTCAATGTTATTATACCACGCTTTTTGTGGTCAATATGGCTTGTAGCCTTGTTAAATGCCTGTTGCCAAGTAGATATACCTTGGAATTCGCCTTATGTAGATGAAGATGTTACCGGAAATGTTGTTTATGCTTCTTTTTCGGAACGTCCCAAGCATCTAGATCCAGCACGCTCTTACAGCTCTAATGAATATGTATTTATATCACAAATTTATGAGCCTCCGTTACAGTATCACTTTTTACGCCGCCCAGTAGAACTGGTACCACAAACATTAGTTGCTATGCCCAGTTTGACCCTTTTAGATAAAGAGGGTAAAGAACTACCTGTTGATACACCAGCTATTGGTGTTGCCTACAGTGAATATTTGTTGCAATTACGTCCTGGAATCTACTATCAACCCCATCCCGCGCTGGCACAAGATAGTAACGGTAATTATTTGTACCATAATTTAACACCAAATCAGACTGCAAATATTCATACTTTGAATGATTTAGCGCATACTGGAACCCGCGAAGCCACTGCGTTTGACTATGCTTACCAAATTACTCGTTTGTCTTGGTCTCATAATCATTGCCCCATATCTGGTGTATTAAAAGAGTATATTGTTGGTTTTGGTGATACTACAAAGACTCTAGATTCTGCTTATGCACAGCTTCAAAAGACTACTAAGACTACTGATCCCTATCTAGACCTCAAACAATTCAATATTCAAGGCGTTCAGGTATTAGATCGCTATCAGCTGCGTATTCGCCTTAATGGGCATTATCCACAATTTTTGTATTGGATGGCTATGCCATTTTTCGCGCCGATACCTTGGGAAGCTGATCGTTTTTACACTCAACCCGGTTTGGCACAACGTAACATCAGTCTTGATTGGTATCCTATTGGTACTGGACCATTTATGTTAACGGAAAATAATCCTAATTTACGTATGGTGTTGGTGCGTAATCCAAATTTTCATACTGAATTTTATCCTAACGATGGTGAACTCACAGATCAAACCGCTGGTTTATTGGATGATGCTGGTAAAACTTTACCATTACTAGATAGAGTAATCTACAACCTAGAGCGTGAAGATATTCCATATTGGAATAAATTTTTACAAGGTTTTTATGATAGCTCCGGAGTTTCATCAGATAGTTTTGATCAAGCCATAGCCTTTAATGCTCAAGGTCAAGCTGAGTTAACCCCGACAATGCTAGAACATAACATTCAGCTTGAAACTGCCGTAGAAACATCAACTTTTTACTGGGGATTTAATATGTTAGACCCAGTAGTAGGTGGGAATTCAGAGCGAGCGCGCTTACTACGCCAAGCTATAGCCATTGTCCTAGATTTTGAAGAATATATAACCATATTTGCTAATGGTAGGGGTATGGTTGCTCAAGGCCCAATTCCACCTGGAATCTTTGGTAATATTCCAACTGCTTATAGTCCATATACCCATGAGCTAATCGATGGGGTTATCAAGCGTAAATCACTGGAAGTGGCCAAACAGCTTTTAGCTACTGCTGGTTACCCCGATGGCCGTGATAAAAACAATGGGCAACCTTTGATTTTAAACTACGATACTGTCGCTACAGGACCCGATGATAAAGCCCAATTAAATTGGGTAACCAAACAATTTGCTAAACTTAATATCCAATTGGTAATCAGAGCCACGGATTATGGAGTTTTTCAGGATAAAATGCGCAATGGAACTGCTCAATTCTACAGATGGGGTTGGAATGCCGACTATCCAGATCCAGAGAATTTCCTATTTTTGCTGTACGGTGCCAATGCCAAAGTTGCCCATGATGGTGAAAATGCATCTAATTATGATAATCCAGAGTTCAACCAACTGTTTGTAAGTATGAAGTCTATGAGTAATACCCCGGAACGGCAACAACTTATTGATCGTATGGTGGCAATCGTTCAGCATGATATGCCCTGGGCCGGCGGTCTGCACCCTAAAAGCTTTGCTTTGAGGCATGCTTGGGTACATAATATTAAAACTAATCCTTTAGCCAATAATACCTTGAAATATCGTAGAATTGACCCCAAACTAAGAGCAGAAAAACGTCAAGAGTGGAATCAGCCAATAACTTGGCCACTGTGGTTAATTGGGATTATATCTGTATTAATAGCAATTACAGCCCTCATAAACTATCAGGAATCTGAGCAACGCACAGCCAGATAAACTATGATTTAGTGGCAAATGATAGTCTCTTGATCTGATCTTTCACTCTCAACTAACCAAAATGGCCCGCATAAGCTATGGTTACTACCGATATTTATCAACCAGATTCTAGTACCAATGGCGATCAAATCCTTAGTAGCTGGATAGCCCGTGTCGCAGCGCAGTATACTGTTGAAGAACGCCGCAAGCTTAGTGCTACAGCACATACCGCGGCTTTAAAGGTGCCACAGCGCTTAGTTGTCACTGGTGAAACCCAATTGTGTCACAACGTAGCCACCGCTGATATCTTAGCGCAGCTGAACATGGATACAGAAACTTTACAGGCTGCCATGCTGTATGGGATACTGGATGGGGATAATCTACAATTATCTGAATTAGAAAAAAACGTAGGTCCTGGTGTAAGTAAGCTAGTAAACAGTATGGCGCGGTTAGATGCCGTAACTACTGAGCAAATATCGCAATTAACCTCGGCAAATAAAGTTCAAACCGATCAATTCGAGGGGTTACGTAGGTTGCTGCTGGGAATGGTCGAAGATGCGCGCGCCATTCTGGTAATTCTAGCTGGTAGATTGCACTTGCTGCGA
>JXSN01000754.1 GCA_001276605.1 Achromatium sp. WMS2 | reverse complement strand
ACGTAGTAGAAAATGTCTTCTTTGCTAATTGTGGTTACGGTGTAATAATTACAAAAATGAGCTAAGGCGGCGTCGGTGATGGCGTCGCTGCGTTCGGGGGCGGCGGCGAATAGGTCGTTGGCGGCAGCTGTTGTTGGTTTGGGATAAAGATACAGGGGAAAGCATTGGCCTTTCTCGATATTGTCGTAGCATGGGATAAAATTAGTTATTAAAGTAGAAAAACCACTTCTAGCCCCAATTCCTGAGACGCAAATCACTCGATTCTCCGCCGCAGCTGTGGGAAAGAGTTGGGGCATTTGTAGAACCATTTCATTAAAAACCCGGCTAAAATACAACCACTGCTGGGTAAAAGGTCGGTATAAACTGGCGGTTATTGCCGAAGTTTCAAAAGCAAAAATCTTGTCTTTATCAAGATATTGCAATAAGCCACGGGTCCAACTAATCTTAGTTGGATCTGTGTCGACAAAATCCTTAAGTTCTGGAGTATCAGCACCAGCACCACGCACCGCAGCCCAGCGTGCCACCTCTGCATTATAAAACGCTAGCA
>JXSN01000753.1 GCA_001276605.1 Achromatium sp. WMS2 | reverse complement strand
TTGCCAGCCCGGTGGAGCGTGCTGATTTAAGGTTGCTATTTTTATGTTTGGTATTGGGCATAACTAGTTGGACTGGGTTGTGTCGATTATTGCGTGGTGAGACTTTTAAGTTGCGTGAGTTGGATTATGTACAGTCTGCTATAGCGCTTGGTGTTAGGCCGTTTACTGTTTTATTCCGACATGTTTTTCCTAATGTTTTACATATTATAATCATTAAAACTACTTTGGATTTTAGTGGTTTGGTATTGGCGGAGGCGGTGTTGTCGTATGTAAATATTGGAGTGGATCCGACTATGAATAGTTGGGGTAGTATGATTAATGGGGCTCGTTTGGAGTTGGCGCGCGATCCCATAGTGTGGTGGTCTTTGATAGCTGCATTTCTATTTATGTTTACCCTGGTGTTGGCGGCCAATCTTTTTGCGGATGTGGTACGCGATGCTCTGGATCCTCAATTGCGTTAAGTTGATGTTTTATTCGAGAAACTATTGAATTGCCGTAGAGTTTTTTTGTAGATAAAAATGAGAATAATTAACATGAAAAATATGTC
>JXSN01000752.1 GCA_001276605.1 Achromatium sp. WMS2 | reverse complement strand
CGCATCTATAACCCCAACCATAGCACACACCCTACTACCCCAAATAATATTGCGACAAAGATACATTAACCCCCCACACTCCGCATATACCGGATACCCCCGCTCAATATAACCAGCCATAGCCTGGCGCATCCCAACATTAGCCTCCAACATTTCCATACTAGTCTCAGGAAACCCACCCCCAATAAAAATACCATCCACATCTGGTAACACACGATCAGCAACAGGACTAAAATACACCAACTCCGCACCATACCGCTCCAAAGCCTCCAAATCATCCGCATAATAAAAACCAAACGCAACATCCCTAGCAACACCAATTTTTAACCTAACCGCTACCGACCCAACATTATCAATAATTGACCCCACAGGCATCCGCGCCCTCATTGCCAACTGCTGCAACAACTCAACATCCACCTGCTCCAAAACAATATTACCAATATCCTGAATATGCTTATCTGGAGCCCTAGCCTCATTACTAGGCATCAAACCCAAATGCCGCTCCACCAAACCCAACTGCCCACTACTATGCACCGCCCCCACCACCGGAATATC
>JXSN01000751.1 GCA_001276605.1 Achromatium sp. WMS2 | reverse complement strand
CAAGTAGAGCTAAAGTTTCTATTGCCTTAATTTTACCTTTTTTAGCATAGTATGAAATGAGGTCAGCACAAACATCAGAGAGGATAACTTTGACTGGTCCGCCTTGTTGTGTAGGGCTTATTTGAGTCACTTCTTCAAGAAAAATAATCTTATTTTTTAATAAGTTGTAAAGGTGAGTCTCCCTTATTTGAGTCACTTCTCCTTTGTCTTTTTTGACTGTTTGAATGGCGTTTTGAATTACTCTTTGACTCGATAATCCAGTTTTTAAAATTTGACAGAATATGCCAAAATAAGTTAGCTCGAAACAGGAGAAATTCCCGTGTTTTTTATCGCCCCATTACCATTCATTGAAACACATATTGATGCACTGAATATGGAGACTCACCTTTACAACTTATTAAAAAATAAGATTATTTTTCTTGAAGAAGTGACTCAAATAAGCCCTACACAACAAGGCGGACCAGTCAAAGTTATCCTCTCTGATGTTTGTGCTGACCTCATTTCATACTATGCTAAAAAAGGTAAAATTAAGGCAATAGAAACTTTAGCTCTACTTG
>JXSN01000750.1 GCA_001276605.1 Achromatium sp. WMS2 | reverse complement strand
CCCCAAAACCCCCGCACTGCGTCCCAACATCACCCACCCCTGTACATCATCTGGATTAGACTGCAACCGCACCGCCAGCTGCTCCACCATATTAGCAATATCCGCACTCCTCATGTTAGGCGTACTAGCATTTACCGCATTAGAAGGATTAACATAAGAATAATCCCCCACTGCCAGATAAATACCAGCCGTCAACACCGGTACGTAAACACCCAATAACCCAGCCAACCACCGCCCACTTTTAGGCCCAACTTCCCAATGCCGACCGCTACCTAAATCATCAAGCAAACCCCGCTCCAAATCCTGTTTAGCAACCAAATACTGCTGCGCATCCAAAGACCCCACATCCCGATCTCCCTCTAATTCCGCGAGCTGCTGCTTAAACACCGCCACATTAACCCGCTTATTATCTGATACCTCAATATTTACCGAACTTCTCAATATCGGAACCAACACCAGACCCACAGCCAAAATCGTCAGACCAACCGCCGCCACCACAAAAACAACCATCATATCGATCCCCTCCTTTCAACACTATTATCCGCCACCAACTGCGCC
>JXSN01000749.1 GCA_001276605.1 Achromatium sp. WMS2 | reverse complement strand
AATCAAACAGAAAGTACTTCACTATCTGAGAGAAAAGAAGATCACCATGATGCCAAAAAAGTTTACTGAGAGCAAGAAATGAAGTTTGTTTTTTACCGATAACAACTCCAAATATTGTTCAATCTTGACCAATGAAGTTTGTGGAATGATAATTTCTAAAGCTCTCATTTTTAAAATCTTCTTTCCACTGGGTAACTGCGTATGGAAGTAATCATCCTAGGCACTACATCTAGTTCAATTCTTTTGTGAGCTGGGGTTGTTCTTGAATCAGTAGAGTTTTTATCTACCGATTCATCCGTACTGTGTAACTGATCACTGATCATGCTCCATAACACGTCTCGATTGGCTGTGCTTGGGTTACAATATAGTAAAAATCCCAAACTTCATTTCTTGCTCTCAGTAAACTTTTTTGGCATCATGGTGATCTTCTTTTCTCTCAGATAGTGAAGTACTTTCTGTTTGATTGTCCTGAGTGTGTGTTTTGATGCCATCGTGATGTCAACCCACATCATCATTCAACCATCGTGGTAGTTAATTTCATTGTAGAACCATTTGTTGA
>JXSN01000748.1 GCA_001276605.1 Achromatium sp. WMS2 | reverse complement strand
TTAGGTGCTACTGCTGAAGCGATACAATGGCCTGGTTCTTGGAATAATGCCAATTTGTTACCACCTAATCTGCGCCGGCAAGTTACAAATCTGAGTTTGCTTATCAACGTTACGCTTGGAATACTGGTGTTAGCAATGTTGATAGCTGTATCTATATCACCTATACTCCAGAAGCGCGCTATATTAATAGGTCTTAAGCACCAACTCAACCAGATACGCCCTCAAGTTAAAAAGGTCAATGATTTAAGAAAACTGATCGAACAAGAAAGCCAATCTAACAAGTTATTAGTTGAAACTCGTACTACAGCACCTTATCTGGTATCTTTACTCTCGAAATTAACCGAATTGGTACCTCACAGTGCCTGGATTGATCGTTTTGATTACAGTAATGGTTACGCAAATTTTTCTGGTGAAGCTCAACAGGCTACTGCGTTGATAGAGCAACTAATCAAGGATCCAGTATTCCACAATAGTACGTTTAGGTCACCAGTAGTATCTATCCCTAATTCTGATAAAGAAAGATTTAACATTCAAGTGCAATATGAGTTTCCAGGAGCCAC
>JXSN01000747.1 GCA_001276605.1 Achromatium sp. WMS2 | reverse complement strand
GTCAACTCATTCACAACCTTACTTACATCAGGTATAGACTGAGTTTGCTGCTGTATTTGTTCTCGCTCCTGAACATTAAAAACCTGACCAGTAATTAAAACTACCTGATTATAACTAGTAAATCTCACCCTCACGTTAGGATTTAAATCCTTATTTTCTCGTAAGCGAGCAATAGCCGCAAACTCGATCTTTTTATCTTTAAACACAACCATACTATCGCGGCGATCGTGTACTACCGATACACCAGCCGCAGTACCGCCGACTAAGACCGCAGCACAACCCGCTAGCACTAATGTAATGCTAATCACAAGACCAGTGACCAACTGCCGCATCTTTTTACCCTGTAGTTCTTGAATTATCCACAAAACTGCCATCATGTATGACCCCATATAATTTAACCCAAAATAATCACTTAATCCCTAATATTAGCAAATTCACGATCAATCAAATCACACAAACAATGGATTACCAACAAATGCACCTCCTGAATCCTAGCTGTAGAATCAGCTGGAACCCTAATTTCAACATCCCCCGCATTCAGAATCGATACCAATTTACCACC
>JXSN01000746.1 GCA_001276605.1 Achromatium sp. WMS2 | reverse complement strand
TGTGGTGTAAATCTATAATTGGCGGGATTCACTGCGTTTCTCCCGCCCTACGATCCGGGCTTTCAAAAAATTCGGTTTTCGGGCCTAAACGGCCCGAAAACTAGTTAAAACGACAACGGCAACGGCAAAGTCAACGGCAAGGGTAAAAGATTAAAAGCACAAAAAAATACACAGTTCTAGCCCAAAAAGCAAGCAACGCGGAAACCCCAAATGTTGCTGGAGTAGTTATGCCCGTAGCTGTTGCGACACGCTGTGCGACAGTTGTCGTCGCCGTTGTTCCAAGAGCCGCCCCGCAATAATCTATATGATGAATACCCACTTTCCCAAGCAGAACCATCGGTAGGAGCACCATTATAGTTATCATGCCAACGATCCTGACACCATTCCCACACATTCCCATGTACATCGTATAATCCCCAGGCATTAGGCAGTTTTTCCCCTACCGGATGAGTCTGATCACCAGAATTTGCATCATACCAAGCATAATCCTTTAGCATAGCAACGTTATCACCAAAGCAGTATTCCCCCTTGCCCCCCGCTCGGCAAGCATACTCCCATTCCGCCTCC
>JXSN01000745.1 GCA_001276605.1 Achromatium sp. WMS2 | reverse complement strand
AAAGCCATCCACTAAAGGTGAAAATAATTAAGACTAAGTTTTGAAGTAAATAAAGTTTATCAGGGGGGACTCTTTCCCAAGGTAGAGGAGAAGGAGCATCCTCCCTCTCAGACTTGACCTCCCTCTGAAACTTGACTTGGAATAAATAAAAGGAAGAAAAGTAGTCTTTAATCTTGAAAGAACTTCAACAAGTAGAATTGATGTGCAAAGAGGGACTTTCCACTGAAAGTCAATTGCCTTTGGATGGAGCTAAGGGAGACACCATTACTTTTACTTCCTGGCTCCCAAAACTCCTGGAAGACATGCAAGAGTGTGGTCTAGACTCTGTCTTCAGAATTGAAGTCTCTGGCAAGGAAATTTACATCTTAAAAGAATGGGGTCAAATTACTGATCAACTTGTTACTGATTGGCTCCACTACCTTGCTACACATGGCGACAAGTTTGACAAGGCCAACCTTCACTGGAGTGGCAGAAAATTGCAGAAGTCAATTTCCTCTGACTTATGGAGTGAAATTGAAAAAGACCTGGATGAAGACTTCTCTGGTCCTCGCGTTTTTGCCGCAATTGTGCACCAC
>JXSN01000076.1 GCA_001276605.1 Achromatium sp. WMS2 | reverse complement strand
GGGACCCGACGATACTAGTCCCAATAGCCTATTTACTCGTGAATTCCTCAAAGCTATGCAAAAACCAGGTTTGACCGTACCTGAGGTTGTTTATGCCACAAAGTTCGCGGTCATAGCCAAAGCCAGGACTGTAGGTATGGTACAAACTCCGGCGATTTACGATCAAACCACAGGAAAATTCATTTTTACCGCTGCCACTGCAACCATCAAATATACTCAATCTAAAAATCCTCCCAAGCAAATAGCTAGCATAATAGATACCACCACAATTACCGCTGCAAATCCAACCTCTGGTTCTGATCCACCTTTGACACAATCAAACACAGCATTGCCTACCGAACCTCATGCTGAGGCTAAAACCGCTGTTTTACCAGCTAAAGCATTACAAGATTGTGCTAGTTGTCCGGAAATGGTAGCCATACCAGCGGGAAATTTCGTTATGGGATCACCTGAAAGCGAACATGGAAGAGATGCTGATGAACAACCAACGCATACAGTACAAATACCAACATTTTGGATTAGCAAATACGAAATTACCAATGCTCAATACCGTCAATTCAAAGCCAACCATCACAGTGGTTCTTTTAAAGGATTATCCCTGGATGCGGATGAGCAACCAGTAGTTAACATAGGTTGGCAAGATGCGGTAGACTACACCAACTGGTTATCCCAAACCACCGGCCATAAATATAGTTTACTATCAGAATCAGAGTGGGAATATGCAGCCCGCTCCGGCACCACAACCCTATATTGGTGGCAACCAGATGCCGATCCTACCAAATTAAATTTTTCCGATCGTAATGATCCAAGCACTCCAGCACATCCAGATTTAGACGATAACTATGCAGTAAGTGCTCCTGTAGGCAAATTTACCCCTAATCTGTTCGGAGTATATGATATGCACGGAAATGTTTGGGAATGGACTCAAGACTGCTGGCATCCAAATTACCAAGGAGCGCCGACTGATGGCAGCCCTTGGTTGGAGCCTAATGCCGGTGATTGCAGTAGGCACGTATTGCGGGGATGTTCCTGGAACGATTCCATGGAAAACTGTCGTTCAGCTAACCGCGACAGTGATAGTTACTCTAACTTAAATATTGGATTAAGGGTCAAAAGGGCATTAGATTAAATTGGATCAAATAATCACCTAGTATATTGTTGAACTTATATACATGTATTCACCATGGCATAAGCATGGTATTTAACAAATAAGCTATATTTATGGCAGATAATCAGGCATCAGATGATAGTCGTAAGAAAAACCTAGCTGTCGTATTAAGCCAAATCGAGAAACAGTTCGGTAAAGGCACCATAATGCGCTTTGGGGATTCTGCTGCTATACCCGACATCGGATTCATTCCTACTGGCTCTTTGGGATTGGATCTAGCTTTGGGCGTCGGTGGTCTACCCAAAGGTCGGGTAACCGAAGTATTTGGCTTAGAAGCCTCAGGTAAAACCACACTAGCATTACATGTAATTGCTCAAGTTCAACTCCAAGGTGGTACCGCCGCTTTTATCGATGCCGAACATGCCTTGGATATACGCTATGCTCAAAGATTGGGGGTCAAAGTTCAGGATCTATTAATCTCGCAACCAGATAATGGGGAACAAGCCCTAGAAATTACTGATAGTCTAGTACGCTCTAGGGCAATTGACATAATTGTTATAGACTCTGTGGCGGCCCTCACTCCTAAGGCCGAAGTAGATGCAGATATGGGAACAATGCATATAGGTGCCCAGGCTCGTCTTATGTCCCAAGCCCTGCGTAAACTGGTCGCCAATGTTAATAACAGTAACACTATAATGTTATTTATCAACCAAATCCGCATGAAAATTGGAGTAACTTTTGGTAGCCCAGAAACTACCCCTGGTGGAAATTCTTTGAAATTTTATGCCTCTGTACGTTTGGATATTCGACGGATTGGATTTATCAAAAAAGGGGACGAGGTGATAGGTTGCGAAACCAAAGTAAAAGTAGTAAAAAATAAAGTAGCCCCTCCGTTTCGTCAAACCCAATTCGCAATCATATATGGCGAAGGAATCTCGCGTGAACTTGAAATTATTGACATCGGTTTAGCTCATGGTATTATCGAAAAAGCCGGATCTTGGTATAGCTATAAAAGCCAAAAGATCGGACAAGGTAAAGAAAATGTACGAATTTTTTTGAGAGATAATCCAGATCTTACCGCAGCTATCGAGGCCCAAATCCGTGCCCAAGTATCACTTCCAATAGTCAATACTACGGATATTGATGCCGAAAGCTACAGCGACTAGCCTTATTATGTAATCTTGCCATAAATTTAACTTAGCTCACCACTAAAAATACTTAACACTTTAAGACCAGTTTGCTTCGGACCATTCATGAATAGTAGCGCCTCTATCCGCACCGCATTCCTAGATTTCTTTGCTGCTCACGGCCATGAAATCGTGCCCTCCAGTTCGCTTATACCCAACAACGATCCAACCTTGCTATTTACTAATGCTGGCATGGTGCAATTCAAAGACGTATTTTTAGGCCGTGAACATCGGGATAATGCTCGTGCTTGCAGCAGTCAGCGTTGCGTGCGCGCCGGTGGTAAACATAATGATCTAGAAAATGTTGGATATACAGCAAGACATCACACTTTTTTTGAAATGCTCGGCAACTTTAGTTTTGGCGACTATTTCAAACGTGAGGCTATCAATTATGCCTGGGATTTTTTAACTAAACGCCTAAGTATTCCCAGCGATAGACTATGGGTTACGGTTTACGATAGCGACACTGAAGCCTCTAACATATGGTTAAAAGAAATTGGCGTTAACCCCAAACGTTTTAGCCGTATTGGAGACAAAGTAGGGGGGCGTAAACACGAAAGTGATAATTTTTGGTCTATGGGAGATACAGGTCCTTGTGGTCCATGTTCAGAAATATTTTATGATCATGGACCAACTGTGGAGGGTGGCCCCCCGGGATCTGCTACAGACGACGGTGATCGCTACGTGGAAATATGGAACCTTGTGTTCATGCAATATAATCGTGATAGCGACGGTAATTTACATCCGCTGCCACATCCTGCAGTAGATACTGGTATGGGATTGGAGCGCCTGGCGGCAGTATTACAGGGAGTGCATAATAATTATGAGATAGACCTGTTTCAAAATCTCATTCAAGCCGCAGCGAATATCACTAGCACCCAAGATTTAACCAATAATTCATTACGGGTCATCGCTGACCATATTCGTTCCAGTGCCTTCCTAATAGCCGATGGCGTAGTCCCAAGCAACGAAGGACGCGGTTATGTGTTACGACGCATCATACGTCGTGCGATACGTCATGGCTACCAGTTACAAGTCCAATCCGCATTTTTTTACCGATTAGTACAGCCGTTGGTTACCCAAATGGGTGCGGCTTTTCCCGAATTAACCCAAACAGCAGCTACGGTAGAAAGGGTATTGCGCACTGAGGAGGAGCGCTTTGCTGAAACTATAGACCAGGGAATGCGTATCTTTGAACAAACCGTATCTGGTATGAATGACAAGGTAATTCCAGGTATTGCGGCCTTTAAACTCTACGATACCTACGGATTTCCCCTGGATCTAGTATCTGACTTAGCCAAGGAACGTGGTTTGATTGTAGACATGGATGGTTTTGAACAAGCCATGGAAGAACAACGCGCCCGGGCCCGGGCTGCCAGTCAATTCAGCGCTATCCAGTCGCAACCAATTGAATTAGAGGGACAAACTGATTTTACTGGTTATAGCAATTTAACCGAAGAAGCAGCTACAATCTTAGCTTTGTTTAGTGCTGGTGAAGCAACTGAAGTGTTGGAAGCCGGCCAAACCGGCATCATAATTTTAGACCGTACGCCGTTTTACGCTGAATCAGGTGGTCAGGCTGGAGACAAAGGCCTGTTAACTATGGAATCATCAGCTTTCGAGGTTCAAGATACCAAAAAGCAAGGTAATATGGTTATCGGACACCTGGGTAAAGTAACCACAGGTAGTTTCCAGGTAGGTGATTTAGTCACGGCTAGTATAGATGCTAAAGTTCGTCTCAATACGGCTCTCAATCACTCCGCTACGCATCTTTTGCATGCAGCATTAAGGACAGTGTTGGGTGGGCACGTACTGCAAAAAGGATCATCAGTCGACAGTGAGCGCTTACGCTTTGACTTTGCTCACTTTCAGCCTGTGACTAGGGATCAGTTACGGGCCATCGAGGTGTTGGTAAATCAAGAAATTCGAAGGAATAATTTTGTAGAAACCCGCATCATGTCACTTGAAGATGCTAAGACTATGGGGGCCATGGCATTATTTGGTGAAAAATATAGTTCCCAGGTTCGGGTATTGTGTATGGGCGATTTTTCTACTGAATTATGTGGTGGTACCCATGTTAACGCGCTAGGTGATATCGGGCTGTTCAGAATTACTAGTGAAACTGGTATAGCCTCTGGTGTCAGACGCATTGAGGCGGTAACGGGTGCCAAAGCTATAGAGGTTATGGAGTCTGAGTCAGATTGCCTGCAACGCATATCCGAATTGGTGCATGCTAATAATGCAGATTCAGAGCATAAAGTTGCTCAATTACTGGAGAATATTCGCAGCTTAGAACGCGAAGTTAAGCAATTAAAACTTAAGTTGGCTAGTTCCGCAAGTGCTGATCTGGTATCCCAAGCTGTTACCCTGGGCAATGATATCAAGGTCCTCACTCATACTTTTGAGGACATGGATGGTAAGGCGTTGCGTGAAACCTTGGATACATTGAAAAACCGCTTGATTCCTGCTATTATTGTCTTAGCTAGCATAATTGATGGCAAAGTAAATCTAGTAGCTGGAGTGAGCAAAGAGTTAACTGGCAAGGTTAAGGCCGGAGATTTGATTAAATTAATTGCGGCCAAGGTTGATGGCAAGGGTGGCGGTAGACCTGAGATAGCCCAAGGCGGTGGTAATAATCCGGCAGCTTTGCCAGAAGCTCTTTCTATGGTAGTTCCTTGGGTACAGGAGCGATGTGCAAATTAATTTATAACATTGGGTGGATAACTGATTATAAAACCATATAATTTTATGGTATAACCTGTTACTTTTTAATTTAATGGTATTTTAACATATAATGGCAAGGCTCTTTGCGTTTTTGGTGAATGGAAAAGTTAAGCATACGTTGTATTGGTTGCTCTTATCGGCTATTATTGTTGGTCTAGATCAGTTTACTAAGGCACTAGTGAAACGCTATGTGATGCTACACAGCCGAGTACGCTTATTACCGTTTCTGGACTTAACTTTGGTCTATAACCAAGGCGCGGCCTTTAGTTTTCTACATAATGCAGGAGGTTGGCAACGTTATTTGTTTATCGGTATTGCCCTGTGCGTATCCACAATATTGACTATATGGTTATATCGGTTACCATCCGAGCATAGGCTGTTGGCGCTCAGTATTGCCTTAATCATCGGGGGTGCTATAGGTAACTTTGTGGACAGAGTTTTAGCCGGTCAAGTGGTAGATTTTATTGTCCTTTATTATGCTAATTGGCATTGGCCAGCATTTAATGTAGCAGACTCTGCTATTAGTGTAGGGGTGGTATTGATGGTGTGGGATTCTGCCATTAGTAAAAATTAGCATTATGGAATGTTTAAATTATTGCATATAACAATATCATTCCACTATGGGATATTTATTCATAAAACTGTTTAAACCATCGGTTATACCTTAATAAAATAGGATTTAGCGTAAAAAAAATATATTTTATATTGTTTACTGTCTTGTATTGGGAAGCTTGTCATATATAAATTCGCTAAATTAACATAAATATACTGTAATCACCTAACTATATATCTGTGATTGCACCAACCAAGCCAGAGCAATGAGGCTGATGGCCCCAAACTTCATATTTTTATTCTTGCTCCCACGCTGAAGCGTGAGAGCGCAGCGGTAGATACTCCTGCATCTCCACAATATCATAATTATAATAATATTATATGTCAACACACCCTAGCATACTGTAAAAAAGCTAATTGCAGATGCCAATTTAAACGCAGTATACAAAATCATGGACCTGCTATGGTACTACCAAAATACTCACCGGTTAATACTGCAACTACTGAAACCCCGACCGACAACATAGTATAAAGGGTGGCGCTGTACACGCCATGTTCATGTGCTAAATCTACAGCATCATAGGCAAATAATGAAAATGTAGTAAATCCACCAAGAAAACCAGTAGTTACCAATGCCAACCAGGCCGCTTCTGGAGTCTCTTCACGTAATCCGGCCCAGCCACTTACCATACCAAAGACAAAAGAACCAATAACGTTGACAGCTACCGTACCATAGGGATAGTCCTGCTCTAACCACCCCCCCACCCCTTGCGATACCATATATCTAGTTACCGAGCCTAAGGCACCGCCTATAGCCACCGCAGCTACCGAAGAATTAAAATATTCTGAAACCGAAGCCACTGCCAAAGTAGTGCTGCCACCAACCAAAGCCGTGTGTTGCCAAGATAAAGCCTTAGTTTTTGGTAGTTTGGAATGTCTAGCATGATACGCTGGCAATGCTTTTTTAGGGGTATTGCCACTGACTGCATAGACTGGCATGGTAAAATACAGTACCCAAATACACAATCCAGTCCATAATAATCGTTGTCTAGATCCCATAATTTTTTATTCCTAATTTATCTCTAAAAACAAACATATAACCGCTTTAAGATAGGTTAATTAAGCAGCTTCGACAGCAATTTGTAACCCAGTGGTTATTCCACATGGTTTTTTAAATTGGATATCATCTAGCTGTTTAAAACCGCTTAATTTAAGAATCTTAAAACCAAATAACCTCGCTTTTGGACTACCATTGTACGTCATACTAGCTGTATAATGCTCCAACTTTCCCTTGGTAAACTTTAGCATCTAACTTTCTCTTACTTATGATCCTGGATCCTATTGCCACCACCTATGACGAGCAACATCTGATGCCACTTGGCCCATTAATATTAGATCTTGAGGGGCTGACACTTACCCCCGAGGACAAAGACCTACTTAAGCACCCGGCAGTAGGTGGAGTGATCTTGTTTGCACGTAACTTTAATTGCTTATCACAGCTCATTGAACTAACAACTAGTATCCGCAATCTACGGCCCGAACTACTCATTTGTGTAGATCAAGAAGGCGGGCGGGTACAACGTTTTCGCAATGAATTTGTAAATTTACCGCCAGCAGCCTGGTACGGCGATCAATATCAAGTTTATCCAGACAAAGCTCAATATTGGTGCTATTTAGCCGGATGGTTAATGGCTGCCGAACTTATAGCTGCCGGAATTGATTTCAGTTTTGCCCCAGTATTAGATCTAGGTTACGGCCCAAGTCAAGTCATCGGCAATCGAGCCTTTGCCCAAGCTCCCCAAATTGTTTCCCAATTAGCACAAGCTTGGATTTCTGGAGTACATAGTGCCGGCATGCCAGCGGTAGGCAAGCATTTTCCAGGGCACGGTGCTGTCCGAGCCGATTCACATGTAGAATTACCAATTGACGAACGTCCGCTAGCAACAATAACCGCATCTGACATAGTCCCATTCAAACAGGCTATTGCAGAGGGACTCGACGCCATCATGCCCGCTCATGTAGTTTATTCACAAATAGATTCTCAGCCCGCAGGTTTTTCCAAATATTGGCTGCAAACTGTCCTGAGGACCGAACTCAAGTTCACTGGTGTAATCTTCAGTGACGATTTAAGCATGGAAGCAACCCAACTTGCCGGAGGCTACGGAGCTAGGGCTCTGGCAGCCTTGAATGCAGGTTGTGACATGGTATTAGTGTGTAATAATCGCCAAGGTGCTATCGACACTGCTCAAACTCTAGTTGCTTATGATAACAAACCTGTTCAACAACGCTTATCAAAAATGCGGGCGCGGATTAACTGGACCTGGGACCAGGTGCACAACGATACACGCTGGCAAGAAATTAGTGCGGTCTTACCCCGAGCTTAACTGTCCCAGGGCATGTCGACATACGTAATATAGTAACCACATATCGTGTAAATGTGATGTATGCTAACAACCAAGCGGATGAATATGGGCCTGTGGTTACCTAACTCAACACCCTTTATACTGGTTCCCATGCTCCAGCACAGGAACGCAGCCAGGAACATTCCTGCGTCCTCACAAGACCATAACCCTAATAATATTATGTATCAACACGCACTAATTAGGTTAAGCACAGCGTAGCATGTTTAACATCCAAGCTACATATAGAGGTCTATATTCACAACAAACAATTGTCTACAACCTTGAGTTAACTAGTTGATTATAAAATGCAAAAACAAGAACCTCAACATATTCGCGATGTTTTAGCACGTGCAGATTTAATCAAATCACCCACAGAAGTAGCACAAGCAGCAGATAATATGGCAGAGGCCATAACTAAAACCCTGGGAAACCTTGATCCTTTAGTGCTATGTGTTATGAATGGAGCTGTTATCCCAACTTCCATGCTACTTACCAGATTGAATTTTCCCCTGCGTCTAGGCTATGTACATGCCACGCGTTATCAGGGAAATACAACTGGTGGCACGTTAGAATGGTTTGCTCACAGCCGCTGGCCATTGACAGCGGAACATGTCTTGATTGTGGACGATGTTTTTTGATGCTGGAACCACTTTAGAATTAATTGTCGAACATTGTCACAAAGCAGGTGCCAATACAGTACGCAGTGCCGTCTTAGTAGAAAAAATTCGGAAACGTACTTGCACCTATCGTCCTGATTTTATAGGACTTACTGTAGAAGATCGGTACCTATTTGGCATTGGCATGGACTATAAAGAATATCTACGCAACCTGCCCGGGATATACGCGGTAGCTGACAGCGACCTTAACTAATCAGCACGTATCGCGCTGGGATCCCCAACAACCCATATTGGATTAACCAAAGCCACCGGCTGTTACTCACATGAGTATAAAACAAGATAGATTGGAATGATAGGATCATGTCACTATATCCTAGTCTTGATGATTTACTAGAACTGCGCCATGCCACCCACGCCATAGGGACTGGCGATCGCGTTGGGGGCGAAAATATTGTAATTCAACATCGGTAGCCCCAAAGACTAAACCACCAACACGATCATGCATGCGACTAGCCGCCCATCCGATTAAGGCGGCAGCGCGGGCTGCTTGCACATTTTTAAAGGTAGAGCGGGTCCCAAATTCCATGTGGGGGCCTCTATCGACACATAATACCACACTGCGTTCACGTTCTTCCCGATAAATCTTTAGGTGTGGTACGTTAGTACGTGCGGTGACTTTCCAATCCATGTTGCGAATATCATCGCCTTCTCGATATTCACGTACCTCTTCAAAATTAATACCGGTGCCACGAAATACTGAGGCATATAGACCACTAAAAGAGGAATTAACCAAGTGGCGGGATGCTATTCCCAAGGCGTGGGTGGCATGGCGCAGTTCTAGTAAATCATCAAGACTAGGATATAGTGACATGATCCTATCATTCCAATCTATCTTGGTTTATACTCATGTGAGTAACAGCCGGTGGCTTTGGTTAATCCAATATGGGTTGTTGGGGATCCCAGCGCGATACGTGCTGATTA
>JXSN01000744.1 GCA_001276605.1 Achromatium sp. WMS2 | reverse complement strand
TGGCGGTGATATTACGATCTGTTAAACAATCCCACCAAGCACTGAAAAATGCTAACTCTGGAACTGGTTTTGTAGGTGGATATTGCGTTGCTTCCTGATTATGCCGATTAGCTATTACCAATTGTGCGGTCAATTTTTCGATGGCTGAAGTTAGATTGTTGATGGTGGTGGTAGTGAGTCTATCCCCTTCATCACCTCCATGCCAATTTTGTACTACATAGATAGGTTGATGGCCGGTGGTATCTAGGTTTCTTTGCTGGTAAGTTAGGGTATAAAAGGCTTTTACTAGGCGTTTTTTAAACCCTCGCACCACCTCATTATTACGCATGTAAGTTAACAGTAAGGTGGCTTGTAGTTCGTTTAAGTTAGCGTATTCAAGGTCTCCACCACCATGTGTACCTTTCAATCTTGGTCGCATTTGAAATGTGACCAAGCCGAATTCTTGCAGATCATCAATATATGTGCGTACTAACTGAATAACAGCTTTATGTTCAACACCTGTACCCTCGGCAATGATGAGGGTAGTAGTGTAGGCAGCACCTGTTTCATCGAGAAAGGCAACTGGAATATTTTTATC
>JXSN01000743.1 GCA_001276605.1 Achromatium sp. WMS2 | reverse complement strand
GAAGGCTTTTTAAGCGAATTACTGTGCGATTCTATAACTATTCTTGAAGTATTAGAAAGTGAAAGCAATCAAGAACATATCACAAATAAATACAATAAGGTAGACTTAAAAGCTCTTAACCAACGCTATGAGATAATTATCATTGAGGTGCAATATAACAATGAACTAGATTTCCTGCAACGTATCTTATACGGGGCTTCCAAAGTTATTGTGGAACATTTGAACGAAGGTAGTCCCTATGCGGAGATTACTAAAGTTATATCAGTAAACATACTATACTTTAATTTGGGCATTGGCAACGATTATGTGTATCGCGGTTATACTACATTTATAGGAACTCATGATCAAGAACAATTATATTTAACCCCAGCGCAACAAAAAATGTTTAAATGTCAACATGTTTATAATTTATTTCCAGAATATTATATTATCCAAATCAATAAGTTTCCAGATATTACCCACGACCCATTGGATGAATGGATTTATTTATTTAAACATGAGGAAATAAAGGAAGGATTTCAAGCACGGGGCCTAACCAAAGCCAAGGAAGTTTTGGATATTTTAAAACTATCGACTACAGAACG
>JXSN01000742.1 GCA_001276605.1 Achromatium sp. WMS2 | reverse complement strand
AGGTCGCGTAATGCCTTGGGGATCACCATGGATGTTGTACGTAACTCCATTTTCACGTATAAGTCGCCTCGATTCACGCCACCTAGCTTTTACTCCGCTAGGACCTATGTGTTCTAGAGCGGTTGTCAAGTATTGCCAATGCGGACGGATATCCCCGTCCTGTGAACACATTTCATCGTAGGCATTGCTAGGTGGTCTGTAGCTATGACATAAGGATGGCGGTTGAGCAATACTCGCGGTGTTAGTAAGTTGTGCTTCAGCCATGGTAATCTAATTTCCGGTGGTTAAGCAAGTTTAGTGACTATGGCCGCGTGTTAGATTGCAGTACCATTTTATTATTGTATTTAGCCAACATTATTATTACCAAACACATGTATATAGAGCCAGGCTATAGTTGCTGCTAAGACAATTCCTACGATGAAATGTGTTCACAGGACGGGGATATCCGTCCGCATTGGCAATACTTGACAACCGCTCTAGAACACATAGGTCCTAGCGGAGTAAAAGCTAGGTGGCGTGAATCGAGGCGACTTATACGTGAAAATGGAGTTACGTACAACATCCATGGTGATCCCCAAGGCATTACGCGACCT
>JXSN01000741.1 GCA_001276605.1 Achromatium sp. WMS2 | reverse complement strand
TTAATAAATTCAATTTTGATTTCTATGATTTCTTGGGAATCCACTCCTGCAAGAGAGTCATGCACAATGAGTCCTGCTTTGCTGACAAGCCATCCTCAATTGCAAGTTTATTAACTTTTTGAATCACTAAGTCTTTAATGGAAATTAGATTTACAGTTTGTAGTTGACAAACTTCCTTTGTTTGAAGCATCTAGTAACTGAATCAGCAAGATTGCTCATATTATTGCAGTCCATAGGAAATGCAAGATCATGCATGATTAAGCACAGATCATGTAAACATCCCATGCTTACCATATTTAAAGCCCATGATGAACCAAATTCAACCAATACAATGGATCCAAGATCATATGATGATTTATACTTATAACCTGTGGACAGTGATAAAGGAGGTCATCTATTGTATGAATTATCAACAAAGGAAGTTTGTCAACTACAAACTGTAAATCTAATTTCCATTAAAGACTTAGTGATTCAAAAAGTTAATAAACTTGCAATTGAGGATGGCTTGTCAGCAAAGCAGGACTCATTGTGCATGACTCTCTTGCAGGAGTGGATTCCCAAGAAATCATAGAAATCAAAATTGAATTTATTAA
>JXSN01000740.1 GCA_001276605.1 Achromatium sp. WMS2 | reverse complement strand
CCTTTTGTGTAAACATGGTGTAAAATATGACCTTTATTCACTTTTAAAAAATTTATCTAGTGCTCAACATGTAATGTATTATTATAAACTTCCATGTGGACTGAAAATAATCTAATTCAAATGATAAATAATAATCTGTGAAACAGTTCTTTTATAAAAAATAATAATTTATGATATGTCTACATAACATCCATGATTCATACAGGCTATATTAGTACATATGGTTAATGAACAGTAAATTACCATGGAGGTCAGGGAAATAGCATAAAACACGGTTTTTCAATCAACCATTTTTCAACAACCTTCACACTTTTTATCAGCAATGGTAATTTAGTTAAACTTTTATCACAGCTGCAGAATGGTTGGTAGAATATTATTGATTATAATTTACTTTTATCCAACAATATCTATACTTTTTTCCCATAGTGATCTAGACATATCATAAATTATTATTTTTTATAAAAGAACTGTTTCACAGATTATTATTTATCATTTGAATTAGATTATTTTCAGTCCACATGGAAGTTTATAATAATACATTACATGTTGAGCACTAGATAAATTTTTTAAAAGTGAATAAAGGTCATATTTTACACCATGTTTACACAAAAGG
>JXSN01000739.1 GCA_001276605.1 Achromatium sp. WMS2 | reverse complement strand
GGGGGCGTTCGGTGGTTCTCATTCTGGTCTTCGTGACGGTTCTACTTTTCGTTTTGGATACCGCGCTGTCCATTGGATCGGTCCAGGTTCCATTCACTATGGTGTGGAAGGTTGTGGCTCACCGGGTGTTTCCAGAAGGCGTTATATCGGTCGAATGGACCCCAGCTATCGATCGAATCGTCGCTGATACGCGTCTACCACGGGTGCTCCTGGCTGCTGTGGCAGGTATGGCATTGACCACTGTTGGTACGGTTGTGCAGGCGCTTTTGCGTAATCCTCTGGCCAACCCGACTATCCTGGGTGTTTCATCGGGAGCGGCAACGGGAGCCATTGCGGTAATGCGGTTCGGGTTACTCATCGGAGGCACTGTGTCGCTGGGGTTGGCGGCATTCGGTGGCGCATTTTTGACGCTTCTTCTCGTAATCATGGTTGCACGCCAACGACAGACCATGACCGCAGGAACTTTGATACTCACTGGAACGGCTGTCTCGGCTCTGCTGTCGGCGGTTAACAACTTTATGGTGCTGACATCACCCGACCCACAATTGGCCTCACAGGTGTTGTTCTGGAGTCTAGGCGGTTTTGGGGCGGCCAAATGGGAGAATCTTTTGTTT
>JXSN01000738.1 GCA_001276605.1 Achromatium sp. WMS2 | reverse complement strand
CAATGAAATTAATGATAGAATTCAGATCAACAAGTTGGAATATGGGACACAATTGGTAGTGACATATGGTGTCAGGAAGAGACTGAAAAGATTCTATGTGTGGGCTGAGAAAGAATACTTCGCAAAAGGATACAAATTCATCATCAAGAAAGATTCAAGCAAATCAGAAAGGCAGATCTAAACAATGTTTAAAAAGTAAAATCACAGCTATTTCGGACCAAAAATAATGATGTCACCATCAAAACAAGTTACTGTGCAAATGGAAGCACTAAGTGAGTTGAAGAAAATAACATAAATCATTTTTCCCCCAGCATTTATTTAGCAATATGCATTATTTTTATCAGTAATGCGATACAACCATGTTGTGATTCACTACAAAAAATTTAAAATTATTGTATAAAGCTTTATATTGTTGTACCTATTAAAAATTAAATATTTAGATCTGCCTTTCTGATTTGCTTGAATCTTTCTTGATGATGAATTTGTATCCTTTTGCGAAGTATTCTTTCTCAGCCCACACATAGAATCTTTTCAGTCTCTTCCTGACACCATATGTCACTACCAATTGTGTCCCATATTCCAACTTGTTGATCTGAATTCTATCATTAATTTCATTG
>JXSN01000737.1 GCA_001276605.1 Achromatium sp. WMS2 | reverse complement strand
CTACAACTTGCTATCAATAAAAACCCCAATATTCCCTTAGCTCTATTAAAATTGTCAGAACTAAGAGTAAACCAAAGTCGATACACCGAGGCCAAAACTTACCTAGATCAGTATGTAAAGCTTGCCCCTCTGTCCCCAAATGTAATTTTATTACAGTACAGAACGGCGCTTGGCTTACACGATAACGTGGCCGCCGCTGCCGCAAAAGACATAATGTTCAAGCGGTTTCCAAATACTCCGGAGGCCCAGACCATAAAAACGCTGGTATCACCATGAATGCAACCGCCAAGAAAGAAGATAATGTGGTAAAACTTGAGCCATTTGTACCACCCCAATCCTCCAATAACAGCAAGGGAGGAATAGGCAAACGGTTAGCTGCAGAACGTCAGGCTAAAGGTTTAACCGAGGATGCAATAGCAAGTAAATTACATCTTAGTGTAGCTATTATCCATGATCTAGAACAGGACGTATATGATGATATCCCAGGTCCAGTTTTCGTACGTGGCTATTTAAAAAAATATGCTAGCTTACTAGATCTTGATGCGAACGATTTACCACCTTTACCCCAAGCCGAACCCCTAAAAGCCCTAGCGCCGCCAGCTCCACCCTTAGGCGCCC
>JXSN01000736.1 GCA_001276605.1 Achromatium sp. WMS2 | reverse complement strand
ACGATCAAGCGTTCCCCGGTAGCGCTGATGCAGTGAATATCAAAAATTGCCTTACGTTCGGCGCTAACATCTGGTATTTGTTCCGTATTTCTGAAAGTTAAGGTGGCAATTTGATGCTGAGGTGGTAATAGTTGGTTCAGGAAATCTTGTAATAAATCTTTATTGTTTTCTTCACCAAAAAGCTTTTTAAACCCAAAGTCGGTATAGGGATTTAAGTATCTGGGCATATGTTATACCGTTAATTCAAAGTATGGTTGTCTGCTGCACTCAATAATAACACCACGGTTAAAAAAATGATTTTTTACCGCAATAATTGCTCAATGCTATCACAATCCAATATAGCCTCGGACCAAGTTTCCAACTGTTCTAAATTAGCTGTATCCAGTTTGCAGATGCTGGCTGGTGACAACGGGCCAAATTTTTTAGTAAGTAGGCGTTTGAGTAGGGCTGCTTGTCCTTCTGTTTTGCCAATTTCACGCCCTTTAGCCTCACCTCTAGCCTCACCCTCAATCAAGCCAATTTTGTGGCCTTGTTTAACCCCATCTTCTTTACCAGTTGTGTAGGATGACAAATTCATACTAGCTTCATAATGCAGTTGCTCTTGGTGCAAAGAATAAAGTTGGCGTTCTGT
>JXSN01000735.1 GCA_001276605.1 Achromatium sp. WMS2 | reverse complement strand
ACAGAAAATGCAACATTGTTGCTATTTGTGTTTTTGGCGACTTATCCGGCTTTTATCGGACATACAACTACTCCACTAACGGATACGTTCTCTTTGGATATCATGTTATGTGCCATTATGACAATGCATGCAACATTTGTATCCGATAGACATAAGTCCATTTTTTATGCTATATTAACATCTATTTTATTGGGGTATTCAATGCTAGTTCGGCCTGGTAATCAAGCAGGGGTAGCACTAGCAATTATGCTCAGCTTATTACTGTCGGTTCTGACTTGGCGTCTCAGAAACGTCCTTTTAGGTATGGTTGTAACTGTTGGCGCTATACTCGTCGTTGTACCTTACTATTACAATTGCACACAAAAATACGACTCTGTTTGTTTAATTTCGCCAAAAGTATTCGATCCTGGGGGTAGTGTGTATATGGCAGCACAATCTGGGTTGAGGGGAGCGCGGGTGTTGTGGTCAAAAACCGGTTTAATGCCTGGTGCACCGGTACTTATTGATGATTTTATGGATAAAAATTTCTACCAACGTTGCCAGATACAAAGTTTATTCGGTGTAGATGAGAAATCTTTTGTCGGATGCTTGTTAACACGTCCGCTGCATACCCCTGTCCTGCTTACTAAAAAATGGAT
>JXSN01000075.1 GCA_001276605.1 Achromatium sp. WMS2 | reverse complement strand
AGTTATGATTTAGATAAGAATAAGATGTATCTGGAGTGACAAGTCGGAGTTTCGTTTGAGTTTCGATTTGATCGCGGAATATTTTTAGCATTTTGGTCAGGCTAAGCCCGCTGGACTCAACCGCCGGATACGGAAAACCGCATGTCCGGTGGTGTGGGAGGACTAACGGGCGCAATCCCGTTGACTCGGCCCGATCGGTATATGCTGGAGCATGGGAATGATCCAGGATGTTTGGACCAGAGGCCCAGGTTTATAAGTCGTCATCACGGGTAAATGATTAATACTCAGGTGTACATAGGACTGGGTAGCAATTTAGAATCCCCGCTACAGCAGGTTAGGACTGCGTTAAGGGAGTTAAATGCATTACCCAGAAGCCAATTAGTGCGTCATTCTAGTTTGTATCAAACACCCGCCATAGGCTATACTCCCCAGCCGGATTATATCAACGCAGTGGCGTTGTTACATACAGAGTTGCAACCGCTAGAGCTGTTGCAACAATTGCATGGTATAGAACTATCACACGGTCGGATACGTAGTAATACCCGTTGGGAACCCCGTACCTTAGATTTAGATATATTATTGTTTGGACAGCAAATATTGCATTGTCCGCAATTACAGGTTCCGCATCCCCATATGCATTGTCGAGGTTTTGTGTTGTTACCACTTAAAGAAGTAGTATCCGGTAACTTGTTCATTCCTAACGCTGGCTATGTAGATGATTTGTTAAAGTCTTGTGAATGCACAGGAATTAGGCTCTTACTTGAGGACAAAGAGTTTAATTAAGTCGGTTCGAGAGACTATCCCAATAACCCTATTGGTATCATCTGTTACTATTAGGCGTTTGATATTGTTGTTATCCATTAAGGCAATAGCAACCTGTAGGGTGTCGGTAGTTTTAATAGTTATGGGATTTCTAGTCATTAGATCATCGACTATGGTTCCCATACGTTTGGGATTGCGACATTTACGGGCGATTAGACGCAGTGGCCCGTGCATACCATTGCCGTTATTTAGGGCTGAGATAAGGTCGCCGGCGGTAATGATGCCAATGAGGTGGCCATCCGCATTTAATACTGGTAAACCACTGATATGTTTATCTAGCATTAAATCGGTAGCCTCGGTTAGGGAGGCGCCTTGGGAGATGGTTATCACCGCGGTGGTCATTACGTCTTTAATGCGTAGTAACTGGGCACTTCTGATTTGCGATAAGGAGGTGACGTCCTTGCCTAAAATACTCATGTGGGATGGTAGCATAGGGACGTAACCCAGGTGCCCTGGTAATAACATATTCCAATATACCCATTTGAAGGTGATTTTGCCAACGTGGTTTAAATAGCTTTCTTTTAATAAGGAAAAGGGACCGGCGTAGGGTAATGGGAAATCTCCAGATAGTGGTTCCATGTCGTAGTTAAAATCAACTAGTAGGGCCTTGTGGTATCCGGATTCGATAAAGCAGTTGGCATGACCATCAAAGGTGGGCATGGGGGCTTTACCATTTATTTCCCTAAGAATATTGTTGACGATGGTTTCGGCTTCGAAATGGGCTACGGAGCTGGCTTTGGAGGTGTTAACGTTGGCATTATCCCCAATAAAGTAAATATGTTCCGCCAATTTGCTCCTTAGGGTGCGCGGGTCGGTGATGGCGTATCCATTGGCGTCTCCTAGACCGGAGATTTCTAAAACTTTGGGGCCACGATTAGGTGGGATAGTGACCAATAGGTCATACTCGATAGTTTGCCCTTCAAAGGATCGAATGCTATTGGTAGCTGTATCTACAGCAGAGATATTAAAATTTGGTACTATTTTGATGCCTTTGCGTTGGGCTATGGTGGTTAATATCCGGTCGGCATTGGGTTTAGTGAAGGCTCCGGATAATGGGGTTACGAAGGTTAGATCAATTAAATGGCGGATTTCGCGTAAATTAAAGTAGTAATCAGCCAGAAACATGAATTCTATGGGGGCTATAGGGCATTTAATCGGCATATCGCAGATATTGAGTACCAAATGCCCGTGGCGCATGCGATCTAGGGCGGAGCGCAGTTTCTCGGCTTGGTCTAGAGTGTAAAAAGTATATACTTGGTGGCCTAAGGCAGCGGCAAGGCCTTCAACTTCCGTGGGTTCTAGGTGGCAACCCAAGGCGCATACGAGGATATCGTAGGTGTAATTGCCATGACTGGTTGTGACTATTTGGTTATGGTGATCGATAAATGTTATTGCGGCATTGATGAATTGGGCATTGCGAGGTAGGGGGTCGGTTATGGGTTTGACCAGGCTATGGCCGTCCTCATAACCGTAAAGTCCGAAAGGAAGCCAGGATAACCCAGGTTGGTATAAGTGGGTATGGGCTTGGTCGATGATGATTAGTTGCCATTCGCTCAGATTGAGCTGATGGTTTAGTAGGTTGGCAACCAGGGTTCCGCCGGTGCCAGCTCCTAAAATAACGATATTTTTCATCAGTTTTTATATTGGTATTACGCTAATTGGAGCGTGCTAAGCTGTTATTCATTTATTTTTACCGAATATCTTACTTTATCACTAGCGCCGGGGGTTAGGCTCACTGGCATTAAGTTAAGAAAAAAAGTTAATATAACTCGATAATCCAGTTTTTGATGCTTGACAAGAAATTAAAGGTTTTAATCATCTTAAACTTAAGCATAAAATATGCTTTTAGGGCTTAACTTAATGGTAGCGGGGTATCGATGGCGCTCAGCCTGCATTCGCCAACGTAGAGTACTCCGTGCTGCTGCAGCGCCAATCATCGCTGAAGTCTGGCTCGCGTAGCCCAATGAATCCGAAGCTGCTTTTTAGCATGATCTCTTAGGTAAATAATGAAAAAATCATTATATTAACATAATCTCATGTACTTGGAATAAAATTGAGCGAACCGAGAATTATTGTTCTTCAAAGCAAAATATATTAGAAGATGTCCCATTTGTGCTAACGTAGGTTACCATGCAAGCCTGCTTATTGGCTGGATCTTTTATCTTACGCACAATTAAATCGCCTTCACGCATAAAACTAATCTGGCGTAGGGTTCCGACACTACGTTCTACACTGGGATAGCAGGCGACCGCTGGCCTAGTACCCTTGGTATTCACGTAGGCCACCAAGCAGGTGCGAGCAGAGCCAAAATCCGAGATTTGAGTAACGCTCATATCGCCTTCCCGCAGATGAGACGTAATCTCCAGCGAATCCTTAAACCGTTGGGTAACAGTGTAACAATCAACCGCAGGAGCAGTGCCGGGGGTCGCAACATAGGCCACTAAACACATGCGATTATTCTGCACATCTTCGATTTTGCGAATTATCACCTCATCTTGCTTGAAGTGACCAACTTGTCGCAACACCGTGCCAAATGTACCCAATACGTCGTAACAATCTATAACTGAACTGGTACCTGGAGTACGGATATAAAAGGCTAAACAGGTTTTTTTGCTAATTAAATCGGTAGCATTGCGCACTACCAAGTCACTTTCCAATAATACCCCAGTTTGCACCACTAATTGGGTACTGTACTCAGCACCTGCTACCAGTGGCCAGATCCAGGTTAAATAGAGTAAAAATATGATAATATTTAGCTTATTGATACTTTTCATGTTGTACTTACCAGTTGATTAAACAATCTTTGCCACCACCGCTTGCGGTTTTTAGGTGTAAGCGCCATAGTTTCTAGGTCATAAGGGATTTGACGGGTTAACAACCAACCTGGTAATGGCGGATTATCACTATATCCACAGGATACTCCCAGGTTATTTGGATCATATATCTTTATGAATTCAGGTTGCTGTAGATTATCAGCATATACTATTCCACAGTAATCTTCTTTGTGTTCTGTGCGTAATAATAGATTTATCTCCTGGATAAATAATAGTAATTTATCCCTAGATACGGGCTGTTCTGGTGGTGGTTCGCCCACAGCATAGATATACCAACCGTCATCGGCATTCTCTCTTAGCCGATTCCATAGAGCATCTAAATGGTGCCAGCGCAAAGCAGAGGTAAAACTCCCCCTAAAAGCGTGCCAAAAATTTTGTTCTGCCGTGTTATAAGAATTATTCTCCATGATCTTTAACCCAGTAAATTGCAAAAAAGTATGTAATTAATTACCTTGAATAAAATTACCATATTCTTATGCTAGTTAGTATCTCTTAGCCATACAAAAAGTTTTAGCTGAACTCTTGAAACGTACATTTTTATATAATACGTGCTATTAACATATCATGCATATTTAATGCTCCAATCAGGTAATTATCATTATCTACCACTAAAAATCCATTAATCTTTTTAATTTCCATAAGATGTAATGCCTCAGCAGCTAAAAGATTTTTGCCAACAGTATAACAAGACTTGGTCATAACATCATTTACTACCAAACTCCTAATATCTAAACCACAGTCTAAGGTACGGCGTAAATCACCATCGGTATAAATTCCTATGACTTTATTCTCGCTATCAACCACCGCTGTCATCCCCAAACGTTTGCGAGACATTTCTAGTAAGGCTGTAGCCAAGGCTGTACCACTTAAAACCTGCGGAATATCATCGCCTGTACGCATAATATCGGCTACACGCAGCAATAGCTTACGCCCTAAACTGCCAGCTGGGTGCGATAAAGCAAAATCTTTTGCGGTAAAGCCTTTTGTTTCTAATAACGCAATAGCCAAGGCATCACCCATGGCTAAAGCCGCCGTAGTGCTGGCGGTAGGGGCCAATCCCAAAGGACATGCTTCTTTTTCCACACCTACATCTAAAAATACATCTGATTCGTTGGCTAAGGTGGAATGTGAATTGCCGGTTATAGCTATAATTGGAACACCAAGACGGCGTAGTGCAGGCAGAATAGCAATTAATTCCTCGGTTTCTCCGGAATTAGACAATGCCAACACCACATCCTTAGGTGTTATCATACCTAGGTCCCCGTGTCTAGCCTCGCCGGGGTGAATAAAAAATGCCGGACTACCGGTACTGGCTAATGTAGCTGCTAATTTAACACCAATATGTCCTGATTTTCCCATGCCAAGCACTATTATGTGACCTTCACAATCAAGTAGCAATACACAAGCCTTAATAAAATTTTGATCAATCCTGGACTCCAGAGCCGCAACAGCTGCGGCTTCAGTACGGATTACCGCTTGCCCTAAATCTTTTAAGCGTATAAAATCAACATTAGTTAGAGTCTGGATAGTCATTGCGTTGATTCTTGGCGTGATTGGTACAGGGAGGCTAAAGGTACATTCAGTGCTTTGCGTAGTCCTTCATCCAAACTGGAAAATATCTTTGTTAATTCAGGTTCTTCTCCACAATCAGTTGGTAGTATGAAGGGACCAGTTTGATATAAATCTAACATACTTACTTTGGCAAGATCGCGTGCTAAAGCCCACTCTCCCCTCTCGGTACGCAACACTAATCTAGCTTTTACCAGCTTAAGCAGTAAATTTTCCAATTCAGTTTCTGAGTGGCGGATTTCAGCTGCCAGTAGTCGCTCCATAGACAAAGACAAGCCTTTGTGTTGAGCATCCCATAGGCGGCCCAAAATTCTGTAAGCAAGCAACATATTAGTGCCACTACGGCTGTATTCGTTCGTCCAATTATCTCGATAGGCACCCAAACAATAGGTAATTTCACACCCCAATAGGGTTACCAGCCAAGATAGATAAATCCAGATCAGGAACACCGGTATGGCGGCAAGTGCTCCGTATATGGCCTGATATGGTACTGCGGCTACATACCAGGCAAAACCCCGTTTGCTGGCCTCGAACAATAAGCCTGCTACCAAACCACCGCCTACGGCATGTAAAAAAGGTACATTACGGTTAGGTACCACCGAATATAATAGGGTAAAAGCTATGGATGAGGCTACTACCGGCATCATGTCAAAAGAGGAACTATCCCGTTTAAAGCGGGCAGCGGCGTCTATAAAAAATGGCATAGCCTCCAAATAAGAGGTTAGCAATACGCTTACCCCAATAAAGATAGGCCCTAAAGACAAAATTGCCCAATACATAGTAAAATTGGCGATAAGATTGCGACGACGCTTTACGTGCCAGATAGTATTGAATGCAAAGTCTATATTCGCCATCATGAGAATTGCAACTAGTACTAAAAAAATGCTACCAGTACCGGTAAGTCGCGAAGCTTTATCGCTAAATTGCTGTAAATATTCGCGAATAATCTCGCCGGAGGTTGGTACGAAATTTTTGAATACAAAATCTTGGATTTGATTGACAACTCGGTCCCCAATAGGGAAAGCGGCAAATAAGGCTAAACTTACTGTCATTAACGGCACCAGCGATAGCAATGTAGTGTAGGTAAGATTAGCTGTATGGTGTAAACCACCATCTGCTATAAAGCGATAGCCAACAAAACGGTTAAAATGCACTATTCGCCATACCAGTTGCATTAACCAGGTATAACTTAAAATAATCAATTGCACTAATTTGTTATATTGGCGAGGCTGTTTGTTATTGGAAGTAGGAGCACTGGTTTTATTTGCAGTAGGCATGGCATTGGTACCATCGTGTCTTAACTGGCGCTTTTTGGTTATTTTAGTTACGGTTGCAACTTCTTTCACAAATATTACCCGGCATCTTGTATGTAATTATTGTAATTTGTGACCATCAACTATGTCTGTAATCAATAGGGTAATGCAAGGAGGTAGAATAGTGAAGTTTTTTGATTAGCACCCGCTCATAACCTTATGTTTTATCATTACATTATTAAATATAGTTAACTACTTACATTTAATACAACTACTTAATTATTAAGTAGTTAAAGAGCTAGATTTGAGGACCAACGTGCCATATCACCTAGCTTGGCCGGTCTGCAAGCGGCTATGGTAGGTAGTTACAAATATATTTTACATTCCGCATCAAGACCAATAATTACTTGATGATATTTATATTTTTATAGAAAAAACAAATATCTTTAATGCGCAATGGGTTGTATGATATATGCCAAATGTAGGTTAACATCCTCCAGATTTTAGGATCACCCAAACTAGATATACAAAACTAGTAAAATACTATACAATCAAGGCACCATCGGTAGGCTCCAAACATTGTACACCTACATCAGAGACCCAATTTAAATGAAAGCCAGCATCCTCCGCTGTCCCAACTGTTTACAGCAAACGCCAAGTTTCCCTTGTCCCAACTGTAAATGGGGTCAAGGTCAAGATAACCCAGCTCCCTTTCTACCCCTAGGCACCATCTTAGACAACCGCTACCGCATTGCCAAAGTATTAGGCCATGGCGGTTTTGGCGTCACCTATCTTGCTTGGGAAGAAAATCTACAACAATGTCTTGCCATCAAAGAATACTTTCCCAGAGAAACTGCCACCAGAGCACCAGATAACCTTAGCCTATCCATATACACCGGAAACTCAGCAGCAAACTTTTTTGATTACGGCCTAGACCGATTTCTTTACGAAGCCCAGATATTAGCCAAATTCGAACAACAAACTGGAATAGTCTCGGTAAAATCGTTCTTCAAAGCCAACGGTACTGGCTACATGGTCATGGCATACATTGAAGGTATCACCATGCGCCAACACCTAGAGCAAGCCCCTGGGAAAAAAATACCTATTGACCGCGCTCTAACCATACTTATCCCCATAATGAATGCACTCCAGGCCGTACATAATACTGGCCTATTACACAGAGACATTGCACCAGACAACATTTATATAACCAAAGACAATCAAGTCAAACTACTAGACTTCGGTGCGGCCCGCCATGCTGCTGGCGAACAGAGTAAAAGCCTATCTGTTATTCTAAAACCAGGATATGCTCCTGAAGAACAATACCGCACTCGTGGTAACCAAGGGCCATGGACTGATGTTTACGCACTAGCCGCAACTTTATATAAGGCTATTACCGCTAAGTTACCACCAGAAGCCCTAGATAGACTAAGTGAGGATGATCTAAAACCACCTTCTGCCCTTGGAATCCCAATTCATCCAAACTGCGAAGCCGCGATTCTAAAAGCCTTAGCTGTAAAAGCTACCGACCGTTTCCAAAACATAGCCGCATTTCAAATAGCTCTAACCAGTAATTGCACTAAAACTGAACTAAACCAAATCACACCAACGCCTAAAATCGCGGTTCCAACTCCATCAACTGTTAGGATAGTAGAAGTTAACACACCAACTATCAGCAACCAATATCCCCCAACTAGCGCCATATCCTCTATAAATCAACAATATGTAACATCCCCCAAAGAATATGTTGATGCAAAATCAACTGTGCTCAAGCACTGGGGACTAACCACCTTAGGTTTGGCTGTAATAATAACATTAATCGCTACCAAATGGTATCTATCATATTCAGATCCACAACAATTTGCTTGGACTCCATATGAAACTACGACGCATTCAGGTGTACAACATAGTGACTTTACAGCTGAAATAATATTTCCGCAAACTGTATATGAACCAGAACTCATTGCGCTACCTGCTGGATGTTACACCATGGGTAGTCCAGCATCCGCAACCGAACGTCTGGACAACGAACGTCCCCACCAAGTATGCGTCAAAGAATTCAAAATTGCCCGTTACGAAGTTACCAATAGGGAATTTCGGCGCTTCCGACCTAATCATAATAGTGGTCAAGACGCTACTGGTCAGACCCTAAACAATGATGACCAACCAGCAGTAGCAGTTAATTGGCATGATGCAAAGGCATACTCACAATGGCTAACCCTACAAGCAGGTCGCACTTACCGTCTACCCACTGAAGCCGAATGGGAATATGCCGCCAGAGCTGGCACGACAACCTCGCGCTTCTGGGGTGACAAACCAGAATCAGCCTGCTTATACGCTAATATTTATGACAAAACTGCGGCCAAAATCAAGGCATTTGGTTGGATACCACACCAATGTGATGATAATAACACTGTGGCCTCAAAAGTTGGCCTATATAAACCAAACCCTTGGCACCTCTATGACATGATAGGCAATGTACTAGAATGGACCTGTTCTGCTTACAATAGTAAATATGATGGTAGTGAATTAGGATGTGCCGATATTAATCAAACTTCTCTAATAAGTGCCCGTGGCGGATATTGGGGCAGTAGTACAGAAAGCGCTAGAAGTGCCTCCCGCAATTACTGGTCACCTAGCAAGCGCCTCGATGGCCTAGGTTTCCGACTGGTGCAAGAATAGCCTACAGGCGTGATTAGCATAGCGTAATCGCACGAGTTTGATCGTTCTCACACTCCAGTTTGGGAACGCGGCCGGGGACGCTCCAGACGTCCCCACAACAAACATAACTACAGCATTATTGTATTCCAACCTTGATCTGCCAGTTCGCTCAATTTTATTCCAAATACGCTAGATTATGTTAATATAATCATTTTTAATTATTTACTTAAGGGATCATACTAAAAAGCTGCTTCGGATTCATTGGGCCATGCGAGCTAGAATTCAGCGATGATCGGCACTGAAGCAGCACGGGATACTTTACACTCGATAATCCAGTTTTTAAAATTTGACAGAATATGCCAAAATAAGTTAGCTCGAAACAGGAGAAATTCCCGTGTTTTTTATCGCCCCATTACCATTCATTGAAACACATATTGATGCACTGAATATGGAGATTCAAGCTCAGTTACCAGGGCGAAAATTAACAATAACTCAACAGATTTG
>JXSN01000734.1 GCA_001276605.1 Achromatium sp. WMS2 | reverse complement strand
ATTATTGAATAGTTGAGAGTTCCCATAAAATTATCCTTTGATCGTTCCCGTTCTCCAGCGTGGGAACGTCACCGGGGACGCTCCAGCGTCCCCACAACGTACTCTTGAATATGCATATCGTTCATGCTAGAATAACCCAGTATGAAGACCGATTTGCCCATATACCAATTTTTAGCCACTGATCCGAAGGCTTTCACCACGCTTACTGGCATCGAACTGTCCGATAAATACCAATTTTCGGCACCGACGCTTAAAAGTGGCGAACGTCGGATTGATGCCATGTTTGCCCCCAGTGACGGCATTGGGCCGGTGTATGTTGTGGAATTCCAAGCCCAACCTAACCCCAGCATTAGGTATAACCTGATGTCGAAAATATCCTTATATGGGGAACAACATCCTGGTGTGGATGTACGCGGGGTATTAGTTTTTCCAGAAACTAAAGTGGATAAGCAGAATTTTCAGTGGCTAAAAATTGGTATATGGGCAAATCGGTCTTCATACTGGGTTATTCTAGCATGAACGATATGCATATTCAAGAGTACGTTGTGGGGACGCTGGAGCGTCCCCGGTGACGTTCCCACGCTGGAGAACGGGAACGATCAAAGGATAATTTTATGGGAACTCTCAACTATTCAATAAT
>JXSN01000733.1 GCA_001276605.1 Achromatium sp. WMS2 | reverse complement strand
AAAGTATTCAGCCATCCGCATATCTTTCAGCAATTTGCCTCAGATATTCTGGATTTATCTGTCAATATTGAACGGGTAGAAACTGAATATCAATATCCGGAACCTGTGGGCTTTGTGCGTAGCCGTTACGATCTATTTGCGGAAGATACCACACAGCGTATTGTTATTGAAATTCAACAGGTCAAAGAACCAGATTTTTTTGAACGATTTCTTTATTACCACCTCACTAGCATGATTGAACAAGTACGCAGTTATGACGCTTACTGGTTTACTAAAGCTGTGTATACCATTGTGGTGTTGACTAGTACTCCCAAGGACGGCAGTGTCAATTTTAGCTGCGCTATCAACGATCAGAATCTTGTTGACGAATTTGGCATAATTCACAATATTTATCCGCATCGTTTAATATTTTTGGCCCCACGGCAAGTTAATGATAAAACTCCCCCCAAAGTGCGTGAATGGCTACAGTTAATTGAAGATTCCCTGGATGGAAAAATGGATGAATCTAGATATGAACGGCCGTTATTCCGCGATATTATTAGCCAAATCCACCACGCCTCCATTAGCCCAGAGTTGTTAGCCGAAATTAAAAACGACGCCGTATGGGAAATTGCTAAGCATGATTTTATAACCCAAAGCTT